>PDZT01000301.1 GCA_002753105.1 Deltaproteobacteria bacterium YD0425bin50
TACTCATGAGTTTTACGTGAATATTGAAATCAAAGCCTGCGGTGATGCGGAACACATGCGTCGTCTCGTTAACCATCTGGTTTTGTCTATTCAACGACTGGACATGGTATCAGGTGCCGTCATTTCTTCCTTTTATTTACCTTGTCTGGCTTGGGTGAAAGACGAGTGTCCGCAGTTAAGCACAGCGGTTCTGATAGATGAATCGATTGATGATCCGGTGAGTGTTGTTCGATCGGTTCATGCAGATGGGTTTCATGTATCGTATCGTCATTTGAACATGAATCATATTACACTGTTACATGATCATGGGTATTGGGTCAGTGTATATACGGTAAATTCACCTGAACAAATGACCTTTTTGCAAAACATGCATGTCAACGGATTGTTTACTGATTTCCCCCAAGTACTATCAACAATCCGAAAGAGCTTTTTTTTTATTTGATTCTTTTATCATTTTGTCATAAATGGTTAGGTCTTCAATGAGTTATCTGGATTTTATGTAAAAAAAATTTAATTATAATCAACAACAACAACAACATGATTTTTTTAGAGAGGGAAACATGGGTAATATGAAATTAGGTACTCGTATTGGTTTAGGATTTGGGATGTTAATTCTCATTGCATGTGCACTGGGTATTCTTGCTATCTGGCAGATGAAAGGAGTTGAAGGAGATTCAAAAATGCTGGCTACAGAATATGTGCCTGAATTGGATGTCGCAAATCAAATTCGAGGTATATCTAACCGCATTATGTATGCAATGCGTGGCTATGCATTTACTGAAGATTCCACTTATTACGAAGAAGCGAACAAAGAACAAACTCAGATGGAATCCGCAATTAAAAGTGCTGATGAGCTTGCGGACAAGGCTATTCACCTGAAAGCATTAAAAGGACAGGTTGAGAAAGTCAGAAATGAACGAAACCGATTTCAATCTTCTGTACAAGAGTCCGTCAAAATTATTGAAACATTAAAATCACTCAGAAAAACACTGGATGAAAATGCAACGAAGTATATGGATCAATGTGCAGCTTTTTTAGGAGTCCAAAATGAAGCGCTGCAAACGGTTTTGTTAGAACGTACCAAAAAAATTGACTTGGCAAGCGATTTGGTAGGTATTGCTGCAAAAGTCCGTGTGGCGAATTTTAAATCTCAGGCAACTGGGGACACAGTACTGATGAGGCAAGCCATTCAGGGATTACGTGAAATGGATGGCATTTTAGATGAGATTCGAAAATTGTCAACTGATGCTGAGGATATAAAAAAAGCTGATGATGCGCAAAAAGCCAAAAATGCATATAGCGAAGCGATGGAGGATTATTTAAAAGCAGGTGCCGGTTCCGCCTCGTTAGCTTCGATTCGAGAACAAATGGATAAGGAAGCCCAAATTTTTGTAAAAAATTGCGATGAGTATTTTGCAGGACAACAGCAAAAACTCAAGAATAATATTAATGACCGTGTAACTAAAATAAATATGGCGAATGAGGTTATTGATGTGGGTAATGCCATACGCATTCATACCCAAAAATCACAAGCTCAACGAGATCCCAGTTTAATGAAAGCAGGTATTGACCTTTTTCAAAAAGTGGATCAACTCTTAACTGAACTGAGAAAAATTACAAAACAGAAAGCCAATCTACAACAAATTGATGACACTCAAAAATATGGAAATGCGTACAAAGATGCCATGAGCGAATTTTTAACCCTATGGCTAAAACTGCAAGACCTGCAAACGAATCAAAACGCCATCGGTAAAGAAATGATCAATGCATGTATAGTTACAGCAGATGCGGCTATGGACAGTACTAAAGAAATTGCAGAAGGCGCAATGTCTGCCTTGTCTTTTGCATCGACTGTCTTGATTATTGGGTTGCTGATTGCATTGGTTATAGGGTGTTTGCTGGCTTATTTTATCACTACAGCCATTACCAAACCCGTAAACAGAATTATTGAAGGGCTTACTGAAGCTGGCGATCAAGTTGCATCAGCCGCAGGTCAGGTATCATCATCAAGTCAGACGCTTGCTGAAGGCGCCTCAGAACAAGCTGCATCCATTGAAGAAACCTCTTCTTCTCTGGAACAAATGTCATCCATGACAAAACAAAATGCAGATAATGCAAAACAAGCAGATAACCTCATGAAAGAATCTTCACAAATCGTTACGCGGGCAAATGGTTCCATGAATCAGTTGACCAAATCGATGGAAGACATCTCCAAATCCAGTGAAGAAACATCAAAAATCATCAAAACCATTGATGAAATTGCATTTCAAACCAATTTGCTTGCATTAAATGCAGCAGTTGAAGCAGCAAGAGCGGGTGAAGCAGGTGCAGGGTTTGCTGTGGTTGCAGATGAAGTGAGAAATCTTGCCATGCGTGCTGCAGAAGCTGCGAAAAATACTGCTAATTTAATTGAAGGCAGTGTCAAAAAAATTAAAGAAGGCTCAGACCTTGTTGATAACACAAATACTGCTTTTACAGAAGTTGCCAAGTCATCCACAAAGGTTGGTGAACTTGTCAGTGAAATTGCAGCCGCTTCAAATGAACAGGCTCAAGGTATTGAACAGATCAACAAGGCAATCTCCGAAATGGATAAGGTAACTCAACAAAGCGCTGCAAATGCTGAAGAATCCGCTTCTGCTTCTGAAGAAATGAATGCTCAGGCTGCTCAATTAAAAGGATTTGTCGATGAACTGATTACGTTGGTGGGTGGGAGTGAATCTTCAGCACGGTCTCATACTCAATCCTATCAACAGCACCAAGTGAAGCAGCCACGACTTGCTGGTCCAAAACGTTCAACAAAAATCCGTACTAAAAATGCCGGTCACACCCTTGGTCATGCTGTTAAAAATCAAGCCAGCGAAGCCATCCCGTTTGATGATGACTTCAAAGATTTTTAGGTGATATTTTTTTACATCATTTCCAAATTGCGGTACAGTGAGGGCGAATAATGATTCGCCCTCACTGTTTACGCATCAGGCCGCTCCTAACGGAGCTTAATTTAGGATTCACGAAATTGCTACAAACAGATCGCTCCCTTCTAAATAAGCATATCTCCTTAGCTTGGGGCGTTACCTCAGATACTGCTGATTTGGGTAATATATTGTTTTTGAAATACCTAACCATTAAAAAAAATTAGAAAAAAGGATCACTATGGTAGAAATTCTAAGCCTACTTGGGTTTGGGCTAGTGGTAGGTACTTATGGTACTTTAGTGGGTATAGGTGGAGGCCCTTTAATTGTACCGTTTATCGCCTTGCTATATCAATATGAAACGCCAACGATCATCTCTGTATCCTTGTTTGTTATTTTTTGTAATACACTTTCTGGAAGCATCGCTTACATCAAAGATAAACGTGTAGATTTAATTAGTGGCACCAAATTTGGGCTGGCAACCATTCCGGGGGCATTATTAAGCACATTTGGGGTATATTATATCCATTTGCATTTATTTACTTTTATCTTTGGGTTATTGCTTATCATTTTGGCAGGATATATTTTTATTAAACCTGTTGAGCCTATATATATAGCAGGTCGCTATCATCCCAATGCAAAAAGAGGATTGAGAGGATCATTTACCCCAAAAAGAACATTAATATATCCTTTATTAAATAAAGAACCTTGGGACGATACGGATGAAAATACACTGGTAGAAACTAAACATCATAAAGAACGAATCATTAAAGATGTACAAGGTAATGTATATCGCTATCAGATTAATGAATCGCTTGGCATTGTCTTAACCGGTTTGATTGGATTCTTTTCTACATTTTTAGGGATCGGGGGCGGCTTATTTCAGGTTCCGGTGATGATTTATCTGCTTTCCTTTCCGGTTCATGTTGCCACAGCAACATCGCACTATATAACAGCTATAAACAGTTGCTTTACACTCATACCGTTCATGGTTAACGGTGATATCGCCTATAGACCCGCCATTACATTATCCATTGGTGTTGTCATTGGCGCTCAGATAGGTGCCAGACTTTCTCATAAAGTATCCGATAAAACCCTGCTTAATTTACTGATTCCTGTGTTTATTTTTATGGGAATCAAGCTCATTTTGTTCAGTTAAGTCAGTCGTATTATCCGGTTGAGATGATTTTACAGGTAGTTCAGAAATATTCAACCTATTCCAAATGTGATCCACCTTTTCTGATAATTGATTCATCTTTTCCAGAATAGTATCGTTTTTTAAATTCGTTGGTTCATTCTCGGAAGATTGGATTGCACGCATTTCATTTTGTTTCTCTCTGTCGTCTTTCCCTAATACCATTTTTACCTGATGTAGTTCATCCGCTGCTTCTTTTAAGTGCAGTTCAATGCTATGAATATAATCCATAGCTCCAACGGGATCCGCTATATCACGGGTTACTCTTTCTTCGAGGTTATTTACCTTGATATTACTATTAATGGATAGCGCCTGAATCATTTTTTCTAATTGATTCAATAACACTTTTAATTGAGCTTGAGAGTCTGACTCCTCTGTCGGTAATCCCTGAACCCTATCACCATAATTTAATTTTTTTCCCTGAACTTCTTCAGGTATAGTTTGAGATACAGAAGGGGAGGGGATGGTAAAGGTTAGCGTTTTGGGTTGTTCAGGGGCATTTATACTATTCTGAGGTTGTTCTGCTTCAGTGGGTAGGGATTGTCCTTGAAACAGATGAAGAGCCATTGACACAATATTTGGCTGATTCATTTGTATAAGGCAAGAAAAGCCAATAAAATCAGCTAAACATAGATAGAGAGCTATCATAAAAAAGAGATACTTAACCCGATACTCTTTTTTTAAAAATAAACTTTGAAAAAATAACCACAAATTGATCAAAAAACCGATGGGGATAACTATTACAATCAATAGATAGGCTGGTTTCAAAAAATATAGCCATTGACTAAAAAGCGGAAGGTCTAAAAAAACTGAATCCAGCGGAAGATGGTTTCGTAGTCCAGCAATAAAAGGAAAACAACCGAATATGGAAAGCGCAAAATAAATCAAAACAAGTATGGGATGAGGTTTGATCAAAAATAAAG
>PDZT01000302.1 GCA_002753105.1 Deltaproteobacteria bacterium YD0425bin50
ACATAGAAATATGAATCACATTTGTTTCAATAACCGCAATTGATAGAGTTTATGGTGTTATACTCTGATCCACCTAGAGTAACTTAGCTTTACCAAAAAAGTAAAGGAGCGTATCTATGGAAATTACAAGGAGAGACTTTTTCAAGCTCTCAGGAATGACTGCCGCCGGCACGTTTATCGGAGGAACGCAATACCTGAGTGCTTTAGAAACTGCAAACAAGCTAAAAGGCACAAAAGAATCTACAACCATATGCCCATATTGCGGTGTCGGTTGCGGACTCATCGTTGCGACTCGAGATGGAAAAACAATCAATATTGAAGGTGATCCTGATCATCCGATCAACAAGGGTTCTCTCTGTTCAAAAGGAGCAGCACTATATCAGGTAGGCGTTAATGTAAGAAGGTTGGACAGGGTTCTTTACAGGAAACCTTTCGCGACAGACTGGGAAGAAATCTCATGGGATGATGCCGTAAAGAAAATTGCAAGAAAAGTGAAAGATACACGGGATCAGACCTTTCAAGAAAAGGACAATGGCGTTATTGTAAACAGGACAAATGGCATAGCCAGCCTTGGTGGAGCGGCTCTTGATAACGAGGAATGCTACGCTCTTTCCAAGTTCGCCCGGGTTCTTGGCGTGACATATCTTGAGCATCAGGCGCGTATCTGACATTCCGCTACTGTCGCCGGTCTGGCGGCAACTTATGGTCGGGGTGCAATGACAAATCACTGGATAGACATTAAAAACGCTGACGTAATTCTTATCATGGGAAGTAATGCGGCTGAAAACCATCCTATATCATTCAAATGGGTTGAGAAAGCAATTGAAGAACGCAATGCGAAATTAATTGTTGTTGATCCACGTATTACAAAATCTGCATCTCTTGCGACTTTGTATGCGCCCCTCCGTTCAGGAACAGACATAGCATTTTTAGGTGGAATCATAAATTACGCACTTCAGAAGAATCTTATTCAGAAAGAATACGTTCTGGAATACACGAACGCCTCCTATTTGGTTAGCACAGATTTTAAATTCGACGACGGTCTGTTCTCTGGTTATGATGCCGCAAAAAGAAAGTATGATAATAAAACGTGGGCATATCAGATGGACGAAAAAGGCGTTCCAAAGCAAGACAAGTCGTTAAAAGACCCTCAGTGTGTTTATCAGCTTTTAAAGACTCATTATAGCAGATACACACCTGAAAAGGTTGAATCAATCACAGGATGTCCCCAAAAAACATTTCTTAAAGTCGCTGAGATGTTTGTATCAACACACAAGCCCGATAAGGTTGCGACGATCATGTACGCTATGGGAACAACTCAGCATACAGTCGGGACACAAAATGTAAGGGCTTTTTCCGTACTTCAACTCCTCATGGGCAATATGGGACTTGCCGGGGGCGGAATCAATGCTCTGCGCGGCGAATCGAATGTTCAGGGATCAACTGATCATGGTCTCCTGTACCATATTATACCGGGATATCTTCCTGCCCCGGATTCAAAGAAACACGCGACCCTCGCACAATATAATGAATCAGCTCCAAAAACAAATGACCCGATGAGTATCAACTGGTGGTCAAACAGGCCTAAGTATCTTGTCAGTATGCTTAAAGCATGGTACGGAGATGCCGCGACTAAGGAAAATGATTTTTGCTATGACTGGTTCCCGAAATTAAGTAAGCCTACGCCATATATAGTGTTATTTGAAGATATGTTGAAAGGTGTCATAAAAGGGGCATTTTACATGGGAACCAATCCCATTGTTGGAGGGCCGAACACAAACCGAGCTATAAAGGCTATGGAAAATCTTGACTGGCTTGTGGCTGCCGACCTATGGGAAACGGATTCTGCAATTTTCTGGAGAAGGCCGGGTGTAAATCCTGAAAAGATAAAAACCGAAGTTTTCCTTTTGCCTGCTGCCGCTTCCATTGAGAAGGAAGGAAGCGTTTCCAATTCTGGAAGATGGGCGCAGTGGAGATATAAAGCAGTAAAACCTCCGGGTGATGCAAAGCCTGATCTTGATATGCTCGATTTAATTCTAAAAGAGGTTCAGTCTCTTTATGCAAAAGAAGGAGGAAAATTCCCCGATCCGATCCTTAAAGTAAACTGGAACTATACGGCAGAGGGTGAACATGAGCCAAGTCCGCATCTTGTTGCAAAGGAAATAAACGGTTATACATGGGCAGATAAAAAACAGCTTGAGTCTTTCATGCTTCTGAAGGATGACGGATCCACAGCCAGCGGATGCTGGATATATTGCGGAAGCTATCCGGGTGAAAACCTAATGGCCCGCCGTGGTACAGATGAAGGGCCAAATGGAATAGGCATGTATCCCGGATGGGCTTGGTGCTGGCCAATTAACAGAAGGATTATATACAACAGAGCAAGCGTAAATAGAAAAGGTCAGCCATGGGATCCAAAACGTGCGGTAGTAACATGGGATGGAACTGCATGGAAGGGTGATGTTGTGGACGGTGGAGCGAAATTCGGCCCTGACACTAAGAATCCTTTCATCATGAACGACGAAGGTGTAGGCCGTCTATTTGCTAAAGGCCTTGTTGATGGTCCGTTCCCTGAGCATTTTGAACCTATGGAAAGCCCAGTTCAAAATATGTTAAACAGCCAGAAAGTGAACCCTGCATCTTTGATACTTGAAGAAGTGGGTGAATTCGGATCAGTAGTACACTATCCGTATATAGGCACTTCATACAGGGTTACGGAACACTGGCAGGCAGGCGCTATGACAAGGAATTTGCCGTGGCTTACAGAGCTTGTTCCTGACATGTTCTGTGAAATCAGCCCTACACTTGCAAAATTAAAAGGCATAAAAAATGGTGACAAGGTAAAAATATTTAATAACAGGGGAAAAATTTCCGCTTTTGCTCTTGTTACCGAAAGAATACGGCCGTTAAAGGTGGCAGGTAAGGATGTAGAGATGGTAGGCATGATATGGCATTTCGGGCAGGGCTGCTCCGCAACAGGCGACTCCTGTAACCTGCTTACTCCGTCAATAGGCGATGCCAATACGATGATCCCTGAATACAAGGCATTTCTTGTGGACATCAAAAAGGAGGAGGCATAATATGAACAAAAAAGCTTTTTTAGTCGATACAACGAAGTGCTCTGGCTGTAGAGCATGCCAAGTCGCGTGCAAGCAGTGGAATAATCTACCTGCAGAAAGTACAACTTTTTTTGGCGGGCCAGAATATACTAACCCGGCTGAATTGTCAGCAATAACATTTAACCATGTGAAGTTTTTTCCAGTTGATCTATCCAAACCGGAAAAACCGGTATGGACGATCATGCATAAAAAATGTTATCACTGTGAAAATGCGAATTGCCAGAATGCCTGTCCAGAAAATGCGATCAGAAGACTGGACGGCTGGACTGTGATTGATCACTCGCGCTGTATTGGATGTGGCGCCTGTACTGAAGCTTGTGTTTATAATGTACCTCATGTGTTAGAGGACGATATGTCAGAATACGGTACGGAACAGCCACTTGTTAGCGGAAAAGCTTACAAGTGTCATGCCTGTACTGTAAATACGCGAGATATTCCAGCTTGTGCAAGTGTATGTCCTACAAATGCACTGACTTATGGGAATAGAGAAGACCTCGTTAAGAAAGCCAAAGCGCGCCTTGACAAAGTGAAGCCTGAATATCCTCATGCGAGTATTTACGGCCTTAAAGAATTCGATGGACTTGGCGTGATCACAATATTAAAAAATTCTCCGGACAAGTTTGGGCTTCCAGTGAATCCGAAACCTATAAGCGCCGAGAAAATAATGACAATACATGCGATGTATGCCTTTCTCAATCATTTCACATTAGGTCTGCCATCCTTGAAAAGGACTGCTTACCGAATTTCCAAAAATCTCGTTGGATAATATTCCTCATGGAGGAAGAGCTACTCTTCCTCCATTTTCCATTTTACGAAATCATATTCTCCGGTGGCACTCATGCAAAATCACAGAGAAACTTTACTTCAAAAAGCAGACAGGATAAGGCAAGAAAAAATCCTTGATGATAAATCAATTGAATTTTATTCTGATCTATTTGAATTCCACTACAGTAAAACATCTATCTGGATGGAATTAAATGCATTTCCATCAGTAGATGATATTCTAAATATCAGCATTGAAAGCGGTTTAACGGGCATTCCTGATATTGCTATTGAAGAATTAACAAAATCTATTGCTGAACTAGGCGCCATAATTAAGCACAGTCAAGGTATAGATACAGATAAAGCAGTCAATGACTTTTCCGCTGGCAGAAGTAATATTGAACAGACTATTGGATTCATTTTAAAAAAATCATCAGATGATCTTGTAGCCATGTCAAAAACTGCACAGATGGACTACGAGAAATACATCTTCTTGGTGGTAAACTGGTTAAAGCCTTTCCTCATCGCCTTTAGGAAAAATTCGGCGAAGATGATTAAAGACGATCATGGAAATTATAGAGAATGCCCTTTTTGTGGATATTATCCAGATATAAGCCTAATTTCTCTCGAAAAGGACGGAAGCAGATATTTGCGCTGTGGCCTTTGCGAGAATCTGTGGCGGTATAAAAGGATTGCGTGCGCAGTTTGCGGTAATGAGGACGCGAAAAAACTCGAGTATTTTACGGGAGAGAACAATGACCGTTACCGTCTTGACGTTTGTCATTCTTGCAGCGGATACATTAAGACCGTCCGTCTGAATAAGACTGAGGATATTGAACATTGCGATCTCACCATCGAAAATATTCTGTCAGCTCCCCTCGAGACGCTACTGATGCAAAAAGGGTATATGAAGCTTTGATTGAATTTGAAATTAAATTGACACTGCTTATCTTTTGGCATATTGCTAAATTTTTTAAGAAGTTATGCCTATCGTAACAATCTGAAAATTTATATATGTAGATGGTTTTGAGAATTACAAATTGGGTGCTTCATGCGTCGCTTCGCAGATATCAGTCTGAGAAACAAGTTCTTTTTTTCCATCATGGGCGCGATTTTGACGTTGACGATTGCAATTGC
>PDZT01000303.1 GCA_002753105.1 Deltaproteobacteria bacterium YD0425bin50
ATGCTTTCCGTTCCATCTTGACTAATAATTTCAATGTTCATTTCTTTTCCGATGGCTTCAGTATCTGTCAACCATTGCCGGGTATAATTTTTGGTGTACAAGACTCCAATTTTTTTTATTTGCGGGAAAAAATATCGAAATAGTGAAATTTGCATACCAGAATGAAGTTCACTCGAAATCCCATATGTATTTTGAGGTAATTCAAGACGTAACCAATTGATAATGGATGAAAATAAAATCGATTTTGCATTAAACGTTTTATTTGCGAATAAATAGGCCTTGATACCTATACAATAAATTATATCGGCCTTGGTTTGATCACTTTCAAGTTTAATGTCAATTTCTTCAAGAGATTTATCTGCAATATCGTAGGATAAAAGAGGATAAGGGATTAACTTTACAAATTCATCCTGTACAATTTTATATTTTTCAACGGATGCATTTGAGTTAACAACAATGATTTTAGGTATTATTTCTGCGATACTGAGTTTAGGTACTAATAAAAATATAAGCAATACAGCTCGAATCCAATTCATCTATCCCTCTAAATTTTGAATATCCGTTGGGTCAATATCAAACCATCCATCAATGCCAAATAATTTTAATTTTTTTCCACGTACATCATTATTCATTTTTTTTATAAACGTAATGATGTTATTTAGTTCACCAGTAAAAGTTGCTGGTATTGCAACAATCAAAGATAGTGTTTTCTCGCCTTTGAACAAAATGTTAATTTTATTAGAAAGTTCAGGATTAATAGTTTTCAGGCGATCTAAAGAATTTTCAAGCGTTAGAGCTATAGTTGACATTCCAAATCCCACTGAAATTAAGGCATCAATATCTTTAGGAACAGTGAGTATCCGATAATTAACCTGAAGCGGCGCAGGTGGTATTTCATTTTTATTTTTTGAGCTATTATTGGTGAATGACATGATATAAGCGTCTAGCATTTTTTTGGTATATTCTTGGCTAATCGCAGATGCAATACGACAATTTGCGATGCTATTCAAATCAATTCCATGTGTTTTACTCACAACAATTCGACGTTGATATTTACTATCATCTCGTTGAGAAACTAATAAAGGCTTCAACGTCAACTTTTTAAATAGTTCTTTATAGTGCCATCCAGATAAAATGATAATACAATTTTTATTCGTTTGAATTTGATTTTCAAATGTCGTTTTATCTATAAAAGGTTGAAATTCATAATTCCCAAACTGTTCAAAATAGTTGTCAAATTCAAATTTAATATCTTTATAATTATTGATGTTTGTTTCACAGCTATATAAATAGATCATTATTTTATCTGAAGAATTCGCGTTCAAATCTTTTTCTTCTACTATGTATAGTAGAATAGATAGGACTATACAGCAGATAAAAATTATGAAGACTCGCATTAATAAATATGTTTGTCTTAGGATCATTGGCCTATATTTCAAAAAAATCAAATTTGAGAAATTCTAAATCCTCTTTAAATTCAATGCCATATTCTTTTATGCCATAATTTTCTTTATCATATACCCAATGAATGTATATCTGTTTTCCATTCTGTGCATATGTTTCCAATAAATCAAATAAATCTAATAAAACCTTTGATGAACTGCTATTAAAATAGATTAATTCCATGTGTAAAACGAATTCATCATGGTTGTCTAAGTATTCTCTTATCCAATTGAAAATGGGTTCATAAAAATAACCTACATTGTCTGGAAATGATTCTCCGCGAATTTCAAATCGTTTTTCAAGATAGTTGAATTGAATTTCAGGCGTAGATTCCGTCGCTGGTATAATCAAGTCTTGCATATATTTATGGTCTCTCCATAATATTTTATATCAATCCGTTATGTATTAATAAATTTATTGTCAAAAAAACAATTTTCTTTTTAGAAAAAGTTGTACGTTATGAAAACAAAAATATGGTAAAAAGTCAAGAAAGATGGCAAACAAAGACTAACAGGATAATCTGCTATTCCTATCCCATGATATAGGGTTGTACCTAAAGTTAAGTGGAGTTCCCAAAGATTAAAAAAATGGAGATGTTAATGGGGTTTTTCTTCTTGCCATCCAAACATTATCCCGCGAATCATACGAAGACCTAATTTAAAGGCAATGAAACTATTGATATTTCCGCCTTTGCTCTTTCCAACTCGGGGATGAAACGTTATTGGGCATTCAACAATTGATAATCCTAATTCTAATGCTTTATCCATAAAATAAGGATTGAATTCAAGATTGATATACCTTGGTTTTAATTTAGGTAGAATACGTTGTAAGGCATCATTACGACACACCTTGTATGTTGTACCTACATCTGAAAGGGTACATTTCCCAATATGCTTCATTTCTAGAAGTTTTCCAACAACCGTATTCCCATAATGTATAAAAGCGGTTAACTGGGTATTCGGTTCTTGTAAACCTTCAACAGTTCGGGTTCCTGTAACAATATCACAATGGAATATATAGGCGAGAAGTTTATTGATATCATAGGCTCGAAATGTTCTGTCCCCTTCACAGAGAACTGTTAATGGGGTATCTGTATAGTTTATACCCTCACAAAGTGCACGATATACACACGCGCCGTACCCCTGAATAGGTTCATTCACAACAATGGCTTCGGCCTGTTTTGCAATGTGTTCTGTTTGATCTGTGCTATTATTGTTAACCACAATCACGCGTTTTACGTTAGGATGCTGCTGAAAATCTCTGACAGAATCATATATACTGAGTTCATCGTTATATGCGGTCAGAACAACTGTACATAATGGATTCTCAATCGGGTCATATCGAAGGCTTTCCTGAGATTTCATTTTGGGTCTAAAAACATAAATATCAATTAAAATGAGTAAAAAACCCAAATAAACCGGAAACCCACTATACAGAACAACGGCCCGATTCCACCATCTTAACGATTCATTATCAATAAACAAAAGTATGCGGCATAGTCCAAAGAGAATACCACAAAAATACAAAAAAAAAGCAAATGCCAATAGAATAACTCCGTAGAGTGAAATCGGTTTTTTCATGATTGTGCTTTTTGAGCGATCATAAGAAATTGTTTAGCAAGCGGACGATATGGCATTCGTAAATATAGCCAAATTAGCCATGATAATTTCGGTAGTTTTGATTTCATTGAAAAGGGTAAGAATCTCGGTTTGACAACTTCAAGCTTAAATCCATGAAACGTGAGTATATCTCCCATTGATACGTGGGAAAAAATCAATTGATGGGTATAGTCGTCAAAATAGGTTGCATAACAGTATGTATAATTCGGTTGAATAATGATCAGTCGTCCATGGGGAGTGAGAACGCGATTGACTTCTTGTAAAGAAAGATGAAATTCTTCTTTTGAAAAATGCTCAAACACGTTACTCGCGAAAACAACATCGATGGTATTGCTTTCTAATATATCCAAATGGCTGGCAGATTGACACAATACCTTGACCGATGGATTGGCATATTGATGAATTCCTTCCCATATATCCACAGCATATTTTTGTTTTGCTGAAATCTGATTGATAAAATCACAGTAACCTGCACCGAGTTCGACAATGGTTGCATCCAGAGGAATATAGTGAGGTTGAAGATAACTAACGATTTGTTTCCAGACTAATGTTCGTTTTGGATCATAAGAAAATCGACTTTCAAAATAGGAGGTCATGATTCAAAAAAGTATATTATTATTATAGCTTTTCAGAAAAGAATTTTGGGAAGGCAGCAGGGAGGAAGGCGTATACTTAATACGTTGACGACCGATAACGCACCCAAAAACTTTTATGGAAAGCTATAGTTGTTTTACTATTTCCTGCGCCACATACATTCCTTACTTCCATAAGGTTGCATTTAATATAAATGAAGCTTGATATTTCGTCAATCTTATTGTCTTGAACCTTGAACCCTGATTAAGATGATTTATCTCGCTTATTTCATTATCTATTTTTTTCAATTGCTTTTCTTCCTTTCTAAAATTATATTTGTTTTACTGTGTTGTAATATAATTTATTACAAATAAAACATAACGTAGAGAAAAATCCCCTACAAGTATTAAAAGAAGTTTTTACAGGAATTCTTGATGGTTTAATGGTTAATCGCTAAAATTAAAATTCTTTTTGGAAAAAATTATGAAAACATATGACATAGGCTATTCACACGCAATTGAACTTGCAATGATGCATCTTACGGATATGCCATCAGAAAAACGATCTGTGTTGGAGGCAAATAATCGTGTAGTATCAAAAGATATTATCGCCAAGGTAAATTCTCCAGATGTGAATGCATCCATGAAAGACGGTTTCGCAGTTATTTCTTCCGATATTGAGATGGCAAGCCCGTCCACACCTGTTGAACTTGATGTGATCGATATTGTTGAAGCAGGTTCTACTGCAAAAAAGACAATAAAGTCAGGCCAAACGATTCGAATTTTAAGCGGTGCTCCCATTCCTTATGGAGCAGATGCAGTATTGACTGAAGAATTCGCTCGCGTAGAAAATAATAAGATATTTGCTTTGGCTGACGCTCATAAAGGACGTAATATTCTGTTTCAAGGATCAGATGTTAAAAAAGATGAAGTCCTTATTCATCGTCATACAACACTGACTCCATCAAATATTGCCCTTCTCTCTGCTGGCGGTGTTTCACAAGTTGATGTGTATAAAAAACCCAAGGTAGGATTATTAGCAACAGGAAATGAAGTTTTGCTTATTGGCTCACTGCCAGAACAAGGGAAACTGTTTGCAAGCAATATCGCTTTACAACAAGCATGGTTGTCTGCTTTTGGTATAGAAACGCGAGTTAGTATTTCAACAGACTCATTTCCTGTGCTATCGTCAGCCATTCAGGATATGTATAGCGACTGTGATGTCATTATTACTTCTGGTGGTGCATGGAAAGGAGACCGGGATTTTATTATTCAAGTACTCGATATGTTAGGATGGCATCTTATTTTTCATCGCGTTCGAATGGGGCCGGGAAAAGCTGTGGGAATGGGAATGTTAAATGGAAAGCCTGTATTTTGTT
>PDZT01000304.1 GCA_002753105.1 Deltaproteobacteria bacterium YD0425bin50
TGTGTAACACTCGCTTTTCGACGAATTCCCGCAGTATCAATCAATAAATAGTTCTGATTATCAATAGAATAAAATGTGTCTATAGAATCCCGAGTAGTACCGGGGACTTCATTCGTAATAACCCGTTTTTCTTTCAAGATACAATTGATCAGAGTTGATTTCCCAACATTAGGGCGTCCAACCACGGCTACTTTAATCATATCATTAGAGATTGTCGTATCTGTAGGTGGCGTTTCTGGAAAATGTTTAATCAATCTATCTAAAAAATCAGATGTTCCATATCCATGTTCTCCAGATATTGGAATAAGTTCATCAATACCTAAATGATAGAACTCTGATACGCGATTTTCTAGTTCATAACTATCAATTTTATTCACGACAAACAAAACGGGTTTAGCCTGTTTCCGTAACAAGTGTACCAAATCAACATCAAACGGTGACAGTCCATGTTTGCCATCTAAAACAAGGATGATCACATCACTATCTTCAATTGCTTTTAATACCTGCTCCTGAATATCAGATATAAAATGATCTTCTGATGTGAACAGAAAACCGCCTGTATCAACAAGTATAAAAGTGCTATTATGATGTGTAGCCTCTCCAAAATGACGATCTCTTGTTACACCCGGCAAATCATCTGTTAATGCCTGTTTTTTTCCAATAATCCGATTAAATAATGTGGATTTGCCAACATTAGGTCGTCCAACAAGTGCAACGAGTGGTTTCATAATTTATCTCTTTCTATTAAGTATTGCCTGATACTGCATTCAACTGCATTAAACATATGTAGGGAACAGTCTGCCTGTTCCCTACAAAAGTTGTAGCTATCTCTCATCATATAGGAGAAACTAATTTTTTCTCAATGCTAATGGGAATAGGCTGTACATGCCATATATCTTTATTATATTCATCAATAGTTCGATCTGATGAAAATAAACCAATTCTGGCTACATTAATAATAGCCCGTTTTAACCATAAATTTTGATCCTGATATACATGGTTAATAGCCATTTGACATTCATGATACGCATGAAAATCTGCAAGTACCATAAAACGATCTTCATTGATAAGCATATTCATTAAAGGATGGAACAGTTCAGGTTCTTCGGGGTTAAACAGTCCTTTAAATACCAAATCCATAGCTTTTTTGAGAATCGGGTCTCTGTAGTAATACTCTCTTGGATTATAGGTTGAAGCTAACGTTTGAACTTCTTCTGTGGTACGTCCAAATATAAAAATATTTTCTTTACCCACTTCTTCCATAATTTCAATATTGGCACCATCTAATGTACCAATGGTAAGCGCTCCATTTAACGCGAATTTCATGTTGGATGTTCCAGATGCTTCAAAACCTGCAGTAGAGATTTGTTCTGATACATCTGCTGCAGGAAATATTTTTTCAGCTAACGATACGCGGTAATTGGGTAAAAAAATGACTTTAATTATTTTATTCGTGGAATCATCACGATTCAACATTTCTGCGACATGACAAATAAACTGAATGATCAATTTTGCAGTTGCATATCCCGGAGCTGCTTTACCTCCAAAATAAAACGTTCTTGGATACATTTTAAAATCAGGCTGCTCTTTTAATTTTAACCAGCAATACATTACATGTAAAATATTTAATAACTGTCGCTTGTATTCATGAATCCGTTTGACCTGAATATCAAAAATGGATTCCTGAAGGACAGTTTGGCCGGTTAAGTCTTTGGTTAATTTAGCTAAACGGGCTTTATTTTTGGCTTTTACATTTTTCCATTCGTTAAGAAATTGTGTATCCTCAAGAAAATTTTCAAGTTTTTTCAGTTGTGATAAATCTTTCGGCCATGTATCGCCAATATATCTGGTAATAAGATGCGACAGATCAGGATTGGCAACCAAAAGCCATCGTCTTGGAGTCATCCCATTGGTTTTATTATTAAATTTTCCGGGATACATGTTATTAAAGTCATAAAATTCTCTGTCTATCATCAGTTTACTATGGAGCTTGGCAACACCATTCACTGAATGTGAGCCAACAATAGCAATATGCGCCATTCGAATACGTTTTTCATCAGCATCTTCATCAATAATCGATAGTTGTCTTTCTTTTTCAGTATCACCAATATAACGAATCGATACATCGCGGAGAAAACGACGATTGATTTCATAAATAATTTTTAAATGTCTTGGAAGCAGTTTTTCAAACATCCGAACAGGCCATTTTTCGAGTGCTTCTGACAATAATGTGTGGTTGGTATAGGCACAGGTACGCGTCGTAATGTCCCAAGCAGTTTCCCAAGTCAGGTTATATTTATCGATAAATAACCGCATCAATTCTGCAATGGCTAATGAAGGATGGGTATCATTCATTTGAATGGCTACTTTATCTGGAAATGCATCAAAATTGCTTTGACTCACAAGGTAACGTCGGATAATATCCTGAATAGAACAAGATACAAAAAAATACTGCTGTTTTAATCGAAGCTCTCTACCTTCAAAAATCTGGTCATTTGGATAGAGAACTTTAGAAATGTTTTCTGAAATATTTTTTTGTTCAACCGCCTTGATGTAGTCTCCTTCTTGAAAATAATTCAAATCAAATTCATTCGATGCGCGAGCTGACCAAAGCCGTAATGTGTTTACATTGTTATTTTCATATCCGCTAATTGGGATATCATAAGCAATTCCAATCACATCTGTGGTTTCAATCCATTCGGTTTTCAAACTGCCGTCTGGGAGATGGGTTTCTTTTACTTGACCATAAAACTGCACTGGGAAGTTGTATTCAGGTCGGGCGATTTCCCATGGATTCCCAAATTTAAGCCAAATTTCAGGGACTTCGACTTGTCTTAAATGCCGAATAACCTGATCAAATATACCAAATTCATAGCGAATACCATAACCATAGCAAGGCAGCTCTAATGTTGAAATAGAATCCAGAAAACAGGCAGCAAGACGACCTAACCCTCCATTACCTAATCCCATATCTGCTTCTTCTGCAGCAAGATCGTCAAGATTTAAGCCAATATCTTCCATGGCTTTTTTCGCTTCATCATAAATGCCTAAATTGATAAAATTGTTGATTAACATTCTACCCATGAGATACTCGGCTGATAAATAATAAATACGTTTTGCATCTTTATAATGATAAGTTTGTTGAGTTCGGATCCAACGCTCAACAAGCCGATCACGTGCGGTTAATGCAAGAGAAGTGTACATATCCCGCATCGTAGCTGTAAACTGATCTTTTGAAAGCGAATATGCAAGATGATTCGCAAACGAAAGCTCGATGCTATTGATATCCATACCCTTTTGAAACGTTCCAATATTATCAAAAATTGAACTGTTTTTCATTCTCCTTTTTCTCCTTCATTGTAGATTAGTAGTGTTATAGTTTTTCAGAAAAGTATTTTGGCAAGGCAGCAGGAAGGAAGGCGTATACTTAATACGTCGACGACCGATAACGCAGCCAAAAACTTTTATGGAAAGCTATAGTTAAAACTTCCCTAATTCAATAGCATTCATTACCTCTTTAGCTTCTTTAAAACGTGGATCAATTTTATAAGCATTTTCAAAATAAACTTTTGCACTATCAAGGTCTTTTAAATCAATATACAACCGCCCAATATTGTAGTGAATATGAGGTTCACGAGGATGAACTTTTAAGGCTTTTAAATAATATTCAAGGGCTTTTTGATGTTCGCCTCGTTTACGATATAATACCCCAAGACTATTGTAAACATTAATGGTATCCGGATTGATCTCTAAAATTTCATTCAGAATTTCTTCGGCATTTTCTTCTTTTTCTCTGCTTAAATAGATATCTGCTGCCTGTTGCATACATTTTTCTGCGTCTTGCTTCTTGCCCATCATTTGAAAAACGCGTCCCATAGCTTCATATGCTTTGGCAAACATTCGATCTAATTGGGTAGCCTTTTTAAAAGCTTCAATCGCTTCATGGTATTTAGCTTGGGTGGTTTTGATGTAACCAATATTATAATAATATTCAGGATGTTCACTATCTTTAACTAACTTATCAAATACTTGAAGCGCTTCGTCATATTTTTTCTTTTCAATCAATGCCAAGCCTTTTTCAAATAGTTTTTCATCTTTACCCTTATCTTTACGTGATACAAACTTTGAAAGCTCCGACATTTTTTTTTTAATATTGTTATGGTCAAATGGCATTACAATCAAGCCTGTAACGCCGGCCCGGCCAGCCTGAACTACTTTTACTTTGGTAAAAGCACTGTGTACAAGAAAGAAAGGTATCTCCTCAAACCGTTGTTGTTTTCGAGTCATTCTGAGAAAGTCCAAACCAGATATGTCGGATATTTCCCAAGCACTGATGATGCAATCAAATGTTCTTTTGTCTAATAATGGCAGAGCATCTTTAACTGTATTCGCCTGTTCAATACGGGTAAAAGCAAGATATTTAAGTATATTCACAATTTCTTTTTGGGCATATGTATTTTCATCCACCACAAGAAATTCAAGATCATTCATTTTTTCACCTTAACCACAAATTATATCAAATCCAAATATGGCCGATATACCAATTCATTGAGTTCTTCTTGAAGTGGATTTATCGCAGGAGTCGTATTATTTTTTTCATTATGTTCATCAACAGGTTGAATTGGAGTCTCCTCATCTGGATTTAACTTTAATTTATTCTGATATTGAATCATCGCTTTTTGAAACATGACACATTTTTCGTCTGTATGTAACCTTAAATGACGAATAAGGCAAGTAGTTGCATCAATTTCTATACGCCTGATAATATCTCCACTCTCTTTAGCGAAATATGCACATTTACTTTGATCAGAATCCAATTGACTTAAGTCCAACCGACGAAAAAACAATTCGCCCCAACTGTTTAATATTAATAATTGAGAAACCCCAATAGTATTATCTCCGTAATGCGATTGCGTATCAAATACAATCACCAATTTTTTCCATATTGCATCAGCTCCCATGAGTTGATTATCAGAACCTGCATCAGAAAGAAAATGATAAATTTCATCA
>PDZT01000305.1 GCA_002753105.1 Deltaproteobacteria bacterium YD0425bin50
ACATTTTTGAAAGCTGGACTGGCGATGCGTCAGGTACAAATTCGAGTGTTACCATCACCATGAACGCTAATAAAACAGTAACTGCGAATTTTGCGAAGGCTCAAACGCTAACTAAAACAGCAATTCCAAGTTCTGGAGGAACTATTACCGTATCACCAGAGAAAACGAGTTATACCTTAGATGAAACAGTAACCCTGACAGCAGCGCCAAACAGTTGTTATACCTTCTCTGGCTGGGCTGGTGATGCGACAGGAACCAGCGAAAGTACCACAATTACGATGAATGCAAACAAAACGGTAACAGCGAATTTTACGCAAAAAACATATACCTTAACGACAAGTGCTGTTAACGGAACCGTAACGAAGGATCCAGACAAAACCAGTTATGCCTGTGGAGAAAAGGTAACCCTAAGAGCAACCACTCCAAGCTCTTGTTACAATTTCACTGACTGGAGTGGAGATGCCAGCGGTTCTTCAAGCACAACGACGACCGTGATCATGAACGGCAACAAAAATGTAGTTGCAAATTTCACCACCCCAGCTTCGCCCTCTAAAGCATATATAACTGATGAATATGGCAGCATAGTTACCAAAATTTACGCTACTGCCACAGATTCATTTTTTGAAGTTAAAATCAACGGTTCGAGTTTCACCTTAAAGAATAGTTGTGGCAATGAAGTTAATACAGGCAATGTAACTATTACCTCAGGCATAGGAACCGCAACCGTATCTCCACGGACAATAAAAGTTGGTAACGCAGCAGAAACAATTACAATTCTCTATCCTAAAAGTATAACTACTGATCAAGATGTTTTAAATATTACTTTTACTACACCTGGTATCTCAACAACAAATGATGGATTCGGGTTAAAAATAATTTTCCCACGCGCGGTTTTTTATAATTTAGTTATTTCATCACTAACAGGCGGAACGGTTACGAAAAATCCAGATAAATCAAGTTATTCCAGTGGAGAAGTCGTAACGCTAACAGCCGTACCAGAAACCTGCTATAGTTTTTCAAGCTGGGGTGGTGATGCGACTGGAACATCCACAAATACAAACGTAACCATGAACGCCAATAAAACTGTAACCGCTAATTTTACTCAACCGATTTACACGTTAAACGTAACCGCAGCCAATGGAACAGTCACAAAAGAGCCAAATAAAACAAGTTATACCTGTGGTGAAAGTGTTACTCTGACAGCTACGCCGAATACGGGTTACAGGTTTGGAGTTTGGAGCGAGGATGCGTCTGGTTCAGATTCAAGTATTACAATCACTATGAACGCTAATCAATCGATCATAGCTAATTTTACACAAATTCAAACCTATACGCTAACCAAAACAGCAATTCCAAGTTCTGGAGGAACGATTACCGTATCACCAGAAAAAACGAGTTATACCTCAGGTGAAACAGTAACCCTGACAGCAACACCAAATACTTGCTATAGCTTTTCTGGCTGGGCTGGTGATGCTTCAGGAACCAGCGCAAGTACCACAATTACGATGAATGCAAACAAAACGGTAACTGCGAATTTTACGCAAAAAACGTATACGTTGACATTAACAGCCGCTAACGGAACTGTAACAAAAAATCCAAATAAAACCAGTTATGCTTGTGGTGAAAGTGTTACTCTGACAGCTACACCGAGTAGCGGGTACAGTTTTGGAAGCTGGACTGGCGATGCATCAGGTACGAATTCGAGTGTTACAATGACCATGAACGCTAATAAAACAGTAACAGCGAATTTTACACAAATTCAAACCTATACGCTAACCAAAACAGCAATTCCAAGTTCTGGAGGAACGATTTCCGTCTCACCAGATAAACCGAGTTATACCTCAGGTGAAACAGTAACCCTGACAGCAGCACCAAATACTTGTTATACCTTCTCTGGCTGGACTGGTGATGCGTCAGGAACCAGCGCAAGTACTACTACAATTACGATGAATGCAAACAAAACGGTAACAGCGAATTTTACGCAAAAAACTTTTACATTGACGTTAACAGCCGCTAACGGAACTGTAACAAAAAATCCAAATAAAACCAGTTATGCTTGTGGAGAATCTGTTACGTTGACTGCCACGCCGAATAGCGGGTATAGTTTTGGAAGCTGGACTGGCGATGCAACAGGCACCATTTCAAGTGTTACCACCACCATGAATGCGAATATTTCCAGTGTTACCATCACCATGAATGCGAATAAAAACGTAAGTGTTAATTTTATTGAGATTCCGCCTGAAACTTACACGCTAAACAAAACAGCCAGTCCAAGTGATGGTGGAACGATTTCCTTATCACCAGAGAAACCGAGTTACACCTCAGGTGAAACGGTAATACTTACTGCAACACCGAATAGCGGGTACAGGTTTGAAAGCTGGAGCGGTGATGCATCAGGTACAAATTCGAGCGTTACCATCACCATGAACGATCATAAAACAGTAACCGCAAATTTTGTACGGGTTGAGCTTCAGACTTACACGCTAACCCAAACGGCTAGTCCAAGTGAAGGCGGAACGATTTCAGTTTCACCAGATAAACCGAGTTATACCTCAGGTGAAACAGTAACACTTACTGCAACACCGAACACTGGGTTTAATTTTATCAATTGGAATGGTGATGCTTCAGGAATTTATCCTATTGCAACGTTAGTCATGAACGAAAATAAAACGGTTTCAGCGGTATTTGCTATGTCAGTGGCTATTCAAAACAAAATCGCTGTCAATGAGGTTATCCAGACAGAAGATTATATTATTGCTGATCCAACGTCAGTATTTGATTTTGATTTTTTAGTATCTCTACCGAATAATACTGACAATGAATATCGGGTGTATGCACTGGTCATTTATTTTCCAGTCATGGGTGAGCCAATGTATCTGTTTAGAACCAATAATTTTTTCAATCCATTTGTGATTTATACAGGCGGAACAATTCCAGTCTATAGTACGAATCAAGGTGGAAAGGCAGTTGCAGTCAATTTTTATACAGGTACGTTATCAGATATTTTGGGGCACCTTGATTTTTATATAGGCTATGAACCCAACACTGATCAGGTTTTTGGAAAAGACTTTATATATAACCCTAAACCTTATGTAGTTGAGTTGAAATAAAATAATCATGTTGATAAGTCGTAGCTTGTCAGTGTATTTGGAAGTTAAAGAAAGAGCGTTTTATAAGTTAGCCATTTGTCTTGAACTCTGATTTATGATTCATGTTATTGTGTTAATCAAAGTTAATCACAAAAATCAGACGAATCAGAGTTCAGACAATAAGGCAGGTTCCATATCTTTCTATAGATTTCCAGGCATGGTTCATTTTCCGTTAGAACGAGAAATGCCGAAACGAAAATCAACGCAGATTCTTTCTTAATCAACATTTCCATACGCATTCAGTTCAAAAATCAAACGCTGCTCATCGTTCCGTACATAACGAAACAAACTCCATAGAGGCATGGTTCCATTTGGAGATTCATAATTCATTTTTGGAATATCTAACACTAAATTTTTGGTAAGAATTGGCAAGTTATACTCCGTTTCATTCAGTTTACCCTGTAATTTACCTATAGATACCACTTCAAATAATTGTCGTCCACCATCGGGTACATATTTTAAATCAATCCATAAGTTCATATTGCCCATTTCAGTATCTACCTGAATCTGAGGAATGTGAATGGTTAAATCGTTTGCCAATTCAGGAATACAACTGAATGCAGTTCCGGTTTTACTTCGGAAACCCAGAAGGCCACATCGTTCATCTCGCCATGTACCATTGGTGGATAAGCATTTGATAGGTTCATTACAAGCGCCAACATGGAAAGGATCACATAATGGCGTATCATTCAGATAGATAATGGCCAGTTCCTGTTCCAAGTCATTAATGGAATTCACTTTGATACTATCTTCTGTAATCGAATACACGTAGTCATCCATAAAAATGGATCGTTTAACATATGAATTGGAGTCTGTCCACCAGTTATAACAGGAATAGCGGTAATTATGGGAATCTTCTGGAGCAATATGAGGTACGCCGCCAAGTTGTTCAAAACCGGTTTCAATATCCACGCGATACACCAGCAGGCCGCTAAAAGTCATGATATCTCCATAATTTCCGCCGCCTTCTGCGCCTTCACATACTGTAATGGGAATAGCCAATAATTTTTTTGAAGGGAAATAAGTAAACGCCATATGATCTGTGGCGGCATCTGACGTAGAACCCCGACTTCCAATCACTTCTTTATGAATCAATTTTGGATTTTGCATATCTGCAACATCGAATATCTGTAGCATAATTCCCTGAAACCATGCAAAACTGCCTTGCTCATCTGAATCATAGCCTATTGAAATCAGATGGGTTTTATCTAATGGGTGAATGTACGTTGAAAATCCGGGAATTTTCAATTCACCTGCAATTTTTGGCAAATATGGATTGGATAAATCAAGAACAAATAATGGATCCGTTTTTTTAAAGGTAACAATATAGCCTTTATCACCAATAAACCGAACCGATCGAATATCTTCAGTGGGTGCAATTTTATCGACTTGACCTACCATCGAAAGTACGGAATCTTTTTCTTCTAACACAGAGACCGTACTATGAGTATTTGGATCAGGTACATGACCATTGGTTGTGGCAATTCGTAACATTCCCTGATATTCATCCATTGAAAACTGATTTAGCACAGAACCTTTAACCACGCCACTGGCACTGTAGTCTGCTGCTGGCGGACTGACTTGTAAATCAAACTTGTAAATCGTACTCGCTTCATCAATGGATGATTCTGGCGCAAAATACCAGATGATATCATCATATCTGGATTGTTTTGATGCAATGTACAGCGAAGAATCTGACGCATACACGGCTCCCGGTTTTCCAAAAATGGTTGTGGGATTTAAGGCGCTGGTTCCATTGATATCTGTAGCAACAATAGAGATAAAATTCATGCCATCCTGTGTTGCTGGAACGTAAAAGTTGCTGCATGTGATAGTGCAGATAAAATAATTTCCGGG
>PDZT01000306.1 GCA_002753105.1 Deltaproteobacteria bacterium YD0425bin50
AATCTGCTCATTCACATGCCACCATTTTTGAATAAAAAGGTACCCTAATTCCTGATGATCAATTTGAAAATAGGCAAGTTCCTGTTTCTCCAGAGTTTCTTCTGTATCCTCTACATGTTTTAAAAATTCTGAATATTGTTTGGGTATTAAATAAGCAAATACCATAATACCCACATCATGCATTAATCCAGCCATATACGCTTTATCCTGTACCTCTCTCGAAGCATGAATATAGGTGGCGACCTGTTCGGTAAAATTCGCTACAGCAATGCTATGTTCCCAAAATTGTTTGTAATCGAGGATACGGTTGTCTGTAAAAAGCTCGGATAATTCTAGTGAATATATGAGATGTTTAATTTTTATTAATCCCAATTTCATGACTGCTAAAGAAATTGAGCTAATTGCTGATACACTACTACTGTAAAAAGCACTATTGGCAAGTTTTAGTATCTTACCTACAAGGGCAGCATCGAGTTCAATTATTTTAATCAATTCAGGGATACTCACATCAGGTTTATCTAATAGTTTTTTTAGTTGAATCAACAGATCTGGGAAAGGGGGTAAATCGCCCCGTTGATGTAACAGTTTTATAATTTGTTCTCGCATGAATCGCCCTTTTTTTAGCTTTATTTTTGTTTGATATATACTAATCCATTTTTATAATAAATGGTTTCAAATGCGTCTGTAAAACCTCTTAAATTTTCAGAAGCCCCAAGGAGTAAAATGCCTTTAGAAATCAATGTAGTAGCAATTTTGCGGAATAGCTCTTTTTTTACAGCATCTGAAAAATAAATAATGACATACCGACATAATACCATATCAAAACTGCCCAATGACGACAGACTGTTGAGCAAATTAAACTTTTGGAATTGTACCCTTTTTTTTAATTCCTGATTGAATACCCAAACATTACCGTCCTTGGTAAAATATTTGTTTTTTTTATCTAGGGGTAAGCCTCTTGAAACTGCCATACTATCATAACGGCCTGATATTGCTATAAACAACGCCGATGTTGATATATCTGTACCAATAATGGTGATACGGTTTAATAAATCTGGTTTCCCGCGTTTTTTGGCTTCTTCATCAAGTGTCATGAGCAAAGAATAAGCTTCTTGACCGGTTGAAGATGCAGCAGACCAGATTCTCACATTTCCCGATCGTTCCGCTTTATCTAATAAAGCAGGGACAGCAACTTCTTTGATATATTTCCAAGTCGTATCATCTCTAAACCATAGGGTTTCATTGGTTGTCATTGCATCAATAATCCGGTCACGCAATTTCCCAAGAGTATCTGCTTTTGCTTTGAAATAGAATTGCTGAAAAGAATCACAGGCATACTCTTCAAGTAAATCAACTAATCGGGATTCTATCAAATACTCTTTGCCTTTACTTAAATGAATACCACAATTCTCTTCTATGTATTTTGACATGAGAAGATATTCATTTTCAGTTATTTTTGGCATAACTATGTTCCTTATTAAAAAACAATTTCAATAATCGAAAATCGAAAAAAATCGAAAATAATTTATTTCGCCCATTGATAAATGACTTCTTCAATTTTTTGCTGATTTATAGGCTTTACCACATAATCGTTCATCCCAGCAGCAAGGCATTGATCTCTATCAACTTTTAACGCATGTGCAGTTACAGCAACAATCGGTATTTTTGGAGTCAATACAATGGCGGGATTATCCTGACGAATCAGTTTAGTCGCCTCAATTCCATCCATTTCAGGCATTTGTATATCCATCAGGATAATGTCATAGATATTTTTTGTAAGTATATCTACTGCCTGTTTTCCATTATCTACAGCATCTGCACTACAACCCAATTTGGTAACAATTTTTAACGCCAATTTCTGATTAACAATATTATCTTCGACAATCAAGACCCGAAATGATTTTTTTTTATTTTGGGTGTAGTGTATTTCTTGTGAGCACGAATCTAGTGTTGCTGGTATTGAATCGCTTTTGTCCAATTGAATTGTAAACCAAAACTGTGAACCTTGACCGAGTGTACTTTCCACTCCAATTTTCCCGCCCATAATTTCAACAAGACTTTTCGATATAATCAGACCTAATCCTAATCCACCATATTTACGGGTAATAGAACTGTCAATTTGAGAAAACGGCTTAAATAGAATTTCAATTTTTTCTTGTGGAATACCCGGTCCATGATCTACAATCGTATTTTTCAAATACACGGACGTTTCATCTTGAGATTCAATTTCCGTATAGACAAGGATATCCCCTTTTTCAGAAAATTTAATCGCATTTTCAATAAGATTCATGAAAATCTGTTTAATTCTTGAAATATCACCCCGTACATCAATATCCAACATATCTTTCTGATGAAAAGATAATCCAAGCCCTTTTTGCCTAGCTAATACACTCATGATTCCTTTTATTTCCGTTAGTATTTTGGAAATCGTAAAATCAGCTATGTCAAGCGTTAATTGATCCGATTCAATTTTGGCTAAATCCAGAATATTGTTTATCAATGACAAAAGAAGGTCTGAAGATAAGTTTATGGTACTGGTATATTCTACCTGCTCTGGATTCAACGATGTTTGTAAAAGTAACTGAGTCATGCCCATAATGCCATTCATCGGCGTTCTCAGTTCATGACTCACATTGGTCAGAAAACGCGTTTTGGCTTCATTCGCTGTTTCAGCATATTCTTTAGCTTTTTTGAGTTCCTCCTGAAAGTTTTTCATTTCAGTAATATCCACAATCGTGCCTTCATAGTAGAGAATCTCTTGATTCGCATTAAATACACCTCGAACAGATACGGATGCCCAAAACGCAGTTCCATCTTTTCGATGTAGTTGCGTTTCCTGCCATCGAATGTGTTTTTGCTGGCTCAATACCTGAAGAAGATCATTACAAAAAAAAGGCGCAATCTGATGGTGATTGATATAATCGAAATAATACGCAACCATGTCCGAAGGAGAAGAAAATCCAAGCATTTTCGCTAGTGACGGATTAACACTTAAAAAGCTGCCTGAATTCAAAAAATCAGACATAGGTTTAAATTGAAATATCCCTTCAAACGCATTTTCAAATAGACCCCGAAATTTTTTTTCTGATTCTTTAAGGTCTAAATACAGTTTTGCATTTTCAATCGCTCTTGCAGCTTGTAACGCTAATGTATTCAGTAACTTCAAATCACGCGCAGTGTATTCATAACGCTGTTCATTGCTAATGTTGATAACACCAAAAATTTTTTCTTTTGTTTTCAGTGGCGCACAAATCATTGAATGAATAGGGGGTTGCCCGGGAATAAAACGGGTATCCAAATACACGTTATTAACGATTTCTGCTTTTCCACTTTGAAAAACATGACCGGCAATACCCAATCCCGGTTTTATATTAATTTTTGGAGAGTAGTCTTTTCCAGAAGCACCTATGATTTCAAGCCGTTCAAGTTCAGGATAATATAGCATGAGTGATGCAGCAGTCGATACAATAACCTTTCTTGCATATCGAACAACTAAATTGGCTACTTCAGTTAAGGTTAAGGAAGCAGAAAGGTCCTGAGTGATATCATAAACGAGCGTTAATTCCTTATATGTATCTAAGGTTTCTGATGTCAGTTCCCGCTTTTCAATTTCCCGTTCAAGTAAATAGATTACCAGAGATTGAATATACTGGCAATCGACATCACATTGAATATAACCTAACGTATCTTTACCCAATGTCACTTGTTGTGAGCAGGCATTATTTGAGCAACCATTTCCATACAAACGGTTACCTTTATCATCAAAAATATCCACAGCATGTCCCAATACATTGACATAATCATTGAGAAGCTGAATAACCCTTTTTTGTGTTAAAAGTTTTGTTAACGGATTTTTTTTCATTATCCACTTCCGAACATGCGTTTGTTTATTTTAATCCGAGTAATTTTTTTGAAAGATCAAGAATCTGATCCGGGTCAAAGGGTTTGGTCATATATACCAATGCACCAGCGCTCATTCCAAGATTACGGTCAACTTCCTGACCTTTTGCTGTTAACAGAATAATCGTTACGTCTTTTAAACTATCATCGTTCGTGATCTCTCGGCAAACTTCATAACCATTGATTTTGGGCATCATGATATCTAAAAATACGAGTTCTGGCTTTTCTTTTCGAATAATTTCCAAGCCTTCTTCGCCATTTGAAGCGGATAAAATCATAATATCATGATCTTCTTCAAGCTCTTCCAATGTTTGTTCCAAGAGTGTACGAATATAAATCTCATCATCTACAATTAAAATTTTTTTTGGCATGTTACCTTTCCTTAACTACAAATTACGAATTACAAATTAGGAATTACGAATCATAGAAATTCCTATTGTATTAATTAATTATCTCTACAAAATAATGACTTGTACATGTTTTAAAGATACAAGCATGTCTAAATCTATCTGATTGGACAAATCAGATGGAATAATGATCCGTCCATAAAAACCATCTTCTAAATACTGTTTTATCTCATGATGCTGACAAAATATCACTGAATCTGCACAATTCGCAGGTTGATACCAATTTTCTGATTTGTGTTCTGAATTCACCACAAGACAGGGTGTATGTTGTGTTTTTTCCTTGCGTACCAGCGAATATATTGTTTCTATCAAGTCTGTTTCACGAATGGGTTTAGTTAAACTGGCATCCCCGCCTGCTTGGTATCTCTCGGGTAATGCAGAAATGACAATGACAGGAATATGCTGCAAATATGGGTTTGATCGTAAAGTTCGAATGACTGAGTTGCCATCCATACCCGGCATAGATAAATCCATAGTAATCAAGTCTGGATGTTTCTCTCTTGCGAGTTCCAAAGCAGCTTGACCATCTCCAGTTGAAATGACACGTATTCCTTCCCCTTCTAACAACTGAGAAATATAATGCCGCACAAAAAAATCATCATCAACAACAAGAACAAGAGGAGATTGTTCTTTAACTATACCTTCATGGATCCCTTCGCGGGGTGTTTGATCCAGTTCCATATTTTG
>PDZT01000035.1 GCA_002753105.1 Deltaproteobacteria bacterium YD0425bin50
ATTGTTTTATTATTCTTTTTGACATTTTTGCTCCTTTTAAACTTTTTTCCATTATATGTTTTTTAAGTTTAAAAATCGAGCTCATGTAAAATTTTCAGTCTAAATTTTTCAGTCCATTATAGGGACAGCATTAATGATATAATAGAAGGTAGTGCTGACAGCGATAACATTGCTGGAGGTGTTGGCAAAGATACACTTTTGGGCGGAGCCGGCAATGATACCCTTGATGGTGGATCCGGCAATGATCTTATTAATGGAGGTGATGGAATTGACACGGCTGACTACAATTCAGCAAATGGGAGTATCAATGTCGATCTTTCTGCAGGAACTGCCAATGATGGTGAGGGAGGAACCGATACTTTGAGAGGCATTGAAAATGTAGTTGGATCCAACTATAACGATACCATTGCAGGTGACGGCGCTGCAAACCTCATCTCTGGCGATACCGGTAATGACAGTCTGTCAGGAAATGCCGGCAATGATACTCTGTATGGCGGTTCCGGAAACGATACACTTTATGGCGGTACTGGCAATGACAGAATCTCGGGCGGTACCGGAGACGATATCATCGATGGCGGTACCGGAAATGATATTCTTGCAGGCGGCAGCGGCAATGACATTTTCGTATTTGAGCCCAGTGGCGGCAATAAAATAATCAATGACTTCGATTCCAGCAGTGACAAAATTATTCTGCAGGGAACAGTTGATGATTGGAATCTTCTAACAACCGAATACAGTGAAGATGACAATACCACCACCATCCATTTCGGCATAGGTCAAAACATGACCACAATTACTGTCATCGGACAAAATATTGCACGAGATCAGCTCTTGATATGGAGAGATCGTGGCGCCATTTAGCCAAATAAGGAGGGGGTAATGAATTTTAAAAAAATAATTTCATTGTTGAAAAAAGAGAATAAAGAAAAAAATACCATAAATGAAAAGAATTCAGATGCGAATGAACGTATGATGACATTTGAGGAGCTGAAAAAGATTCATGGAGGAGAAAGCGACTATATTATAGTGCGTGAACAAGACATCAATGGCGACTGGAAGGAGATAAAAATTTATCCAGGAAGCGGAGCCGATATTTCTGTCAATATTCCTGACGGGATGTTTGATGAAGACTATAATGAGTTTGGTTATACGATTGGCACTGAAGGTAATGACACGCTTCATGCGACTTCCTTTTTAGAGTCAGGAGACATGCCTAATATTATATATGGAGGAGGTGGCAATGATGTTATTTATGGAGAAAACAATGACGACGCCCTTTATGGCGGAGCCGGCAATGATTCTATTAATGGAGATGGCGGATATGATAGGCTACATGGCGGAGAAGGAGACGACAGACTTACAGGGGGTGAAGGATCCGACAATTTTTACTTTGCAACGGGTGAAGGTCATGATGTGATCACTGATTTTGAACCCGGCAGCGATAAAATCATTCTGGAGGGTACCAATGATGATTGGAATTCTCTTGCAGCGCAATATGATGAACAAGCAAATTCGACTACCATCCATTTCGGTACCGGGGAAAAGATGACCTCCATAACTGTCACGGGACAAAATATTACACGCGATCAGCTCCTGATCTGGGGAGATCACACTGACGATTCGATATGCGGGAGTGACGGCAGCGATACTTTTTCTACCGGGATTGGCAATGATACCATTTTCGGCGGAGCCGGCAATGATTCGCTCGATGGCCAAGCCGGCAACGATTATTTAGATGGCGGATCTGGAAACGATACGCTTACAGGAGGAGACGGAATCGATATCTTTGCGTTTACAACAGGTGGAGGCTTTGACACGATCAATGACTTCGATCCTGCCAATGATAAAATTGTTTTAAAGGGAACAAATGCGGATTGGAATTCTCTCACAGCGCAATATGATGAACAAATGGATTCCACTACCATTCATTTCGGCACAGATGAAAACATGACGACCATCACCATATCAGGACACAACATTACGCATGATCAACTGTTGACTTGGGGAAGTTGTCTCTTGGGAGGTTCTGACGCAGACAGTATTGCTGGCGGCACAAGTGATGATAACATCTATGGAAATGCCGGTGATGATACGTTGTATGGCGGAGCTGGCGATGATATCCTTTCAGGCGGCATGGGCAGGGATGTTTTTGCATTTACATCCGGAAACGGACATGACGTAATCAACGATTTCGATGCAGGTGCGGACAGAATCGTTTTATCTGGTACGGATGCTGACTGGAATACGCTTACATCGGAATTCAATGAAGGAACCCATTCGACTACCATTTATTTCGGTACCGGGGAAAACATGACCACCATAATGGTCACAGGACAAAATATTACACGCGATCAGCTCCTAATCTGGGGGGATCACACTGACGACTTGATATCCGGGAGCGGCAGCAGCGATACACTTTCCGGCGGGATTGGCAACGATACCATTTTGGGCGGAGCCGGCAATGATACTCTCGATGGTGGATCTGGCAATGACCGGATGGATGGAGGCGCTGGAACTGATACAGCTTCTTATGATTTGGCGAAAGGGAGCGTCAATGTAAATCTTTCTACAGGATCAGCCATTGATGGTGAAGGTGGAACTGACACTTTGATCAGTATCGAGAATGTCATCGGATCCCGTTATGACGATACCATTACAGGTAACAACAGTGCAAACCTTATATCCGGCGGGAAAGGCAATGATCTTATTGATGGAGGCACTGGAACTGATACTGCTTCCTATGATTTGGCGAATGGAAGCGTCAATGTTGATCTTTCTGCCGGAACAGCCAATGATGGTGTGGAAGGAACCGATACTTTGACCGGTATCGAAAATGTCATCGGCTCTCGTTATGACGATACCATTGCAGGTGATGACAGTGCAAACCTCATCTCCGGAGATGCAGGTAATGACAGCCTTTCAGGAAATACCGGAAATGATACGCTGTATGGCGGTGCAGGAAACGATACGCTGTATGGAGGCTCAGGCAATGATAGAATCTCAGGTGGAACCGGTGACGATATCATTGATGGCGGATCAGGCGATGATCTTCTCTCAGGAGGAAGCGGCAACGACATTTTCGTATTTACTCCCGACAGCGGCGATAAAGTGATCAGTGATTTCAATTCTGTCAGTGACAAAATCATACTGCAAGGAACAACTGAAGATTGGAATTCCCTCACAACCGAATACAGTGAGGAGGACAATAATACCATCATCCGTTTCGGCACAGAAGAAAACATGACTACCATCACTGTCACCGGACATAATGTCACATCTGATCAACTGCATAACTGGAGGGATGACGCGGTGGGCAATGACACTTTATCAGGCAGCAGCGGCGCTGATGTGTTCGAGTTTACCACAGGCAGCGGCTATGATGTGATTGATAATTTCAATCCTGCCGTTGACATGATTCTCTTAAAAGGAACAGATGCTGACTGGGATTCTCTGACTGTGGAATACCGTTCGGATATCAATACGACGACCATCCATTTCGGCACAGGAGAAAATACAACCAGCATTACCGTTCATGGCCAAAACATTACACGGGATCAACTGGAGAACTGGAAATTTAACATATCAGAGGGCGGGGAAGGTAATGATATCCTCTCCGGAACTTCGGGAAATGACAGCATCAATGGCGAAGCCGGCGATGACATCATTGACGGAGAATCCGGAGATGACAGACTGACAGGCGGCAGCGGAGGTGATGTTTTTGTCTTTTCGACCACCAGCGGCAATGATGTGATCACTGATTTCGATCCCGGAAAAGACCGAATCGTATTTCAAGGATTGACGCCTTCCCACGTTAAAACGGAATACAGCCCGGAAAACAACGCCACAACGATTCGTTTCGAAGCAACGGGATACAACCCGGAAAGCAGAGCAACTACGACTTATTCCGGAACAGTTGTTATCCATGGCTGTAATATTACAGATGATCAGTTGGCTTCATGGAACGAAGGGTGGGACTATTTTTCCACATTCGATACGCCTTATAAACAGGGCGGCGAAGGAAATGACGTTATTGAAGGTGAAGCCGGGACCAATAATATTTTAACTGGCGGACTTGGGGATGATACCCTTAAAGGTGGTGTCAGGAATGACACACTTAGCGGCGATGAAGGAAATGACACGGCCGATTACGCTTCGGCATCAGGTGGCGTTAATGTGGATCTCGAACATGGTCTTGCGACCGACGGTTCAGGGGGGATGGATTATATCCATGATATCGAAAATGTCATGGGCTCAAATCATAACGACAATATTTCAGGTGATGGTAATGCCAATATCCTTGAAGGACTTGACGGCAACGACACGCTGCATGGCCGTGCAGGCGACGATACACTTGACGGCGGCGCTGGAAACGATTTCCTGACAGGCGGCAGTGGAAGTGATGTCTTTGCGTTTACCACAGAAAACGGGCAGGATGTAATCAATGATTTCAATGCCAGCGATAAAATTATTTTGACGGGTACCCGTGATGATTGGAATTCTCTTAGATCAGAATACGATGCTCAAACTAATTCAACAACTATCCTTTTTGGCGCTGGAGAAAACCAGACCGCTATTACAGTTAATGGGCAAAATATATCTCGTGATCAGTTAGCGATATGGGCAGGCCATACTTATAATGAAACGCTTTCAGGAAATGCTGGAAGCAATATGATAGATGGCGGACTTGGCAATGATTCAATCAATGGCTTAACTGGCAATGATACGCTTGATGGCGGAGAAGGGAATGATACGCTTGATGGCGGAGAAGGGAATGATACGCTTGATGGCGGAGAAGGGAATGATACGCTTGATGGCGGAGAAGGGAATGATACGCTTGATGGTGGAAGAGGCTGTGACTCAATATCTGGAGGATCAGGTGATGATCGCATAGACGGAGGGTCAGGAAATGATACGATTGACGGCGGTTCCGGTAATGACAACATAACTGCTGGCGATTTTTCGAAAAGCAAAAGTACTAATCCGCTCTTTGAAGAGAGAAATTTGATTCGTGGAGGAACCGGCAATGATACGATTACAGGTTACTATGGCAGTGATACGCTTGATGGAGGTGATAATAATGATAACATAGCCGGCAATGACGGCAATGACAGTATTTTAGGGGGAGCTGGCAATGATTTCCTTTCAGGAGGGACCGGCGATGATATCATGAAAGGCGGTACCGGAGATGATACGCTTTATGGCGGAAGCGGAAGCGATATATTTGAATTCAATGCCGGAGATGGACATGATGTAATCAGAGATTTCAACATCGAAGCGGATAAAATCGTTTTGAAAGGGACAAATGCTGACTGGAATTCCATGACAGTGGAATATATCGAAAAAACAAATTCGACCACCATACGTTTTGGAACAGGCGAAAACGTGACGGTTATCGAAGTTTTCGGGCATAATTCAAGCTCTTGGGGAACACAAAATACTCAAAATACTCCAGTTATAATTACGCGTGATCAATTATTGAGCTGGGGAAATAGAAATATATGAGAGAATTGTTATTATTATGAAAGCAAATAAGATACGAATTTTGTTTTTACACCGCAATTTTCCGGCACAGTTCCGCCATCTGATTTCTCATCTAATCAACGATCCCGGTTATGATCTGGCATTTATAACCAACAGGAAGGATGCAAAGATAAAAGGCATGACTGTTGGATTCTATGACCTAACCCGGCAGGTGTCTGAACACACCCATTCATATTTAAAAAATTATGAAGAGTTCATCATACATGGGCAGGGAACAGCAAGGGTAGCGCTAAAACTCAAAGATACAGGTTTTTACCCTGATGTTATTATTGGGCATACATGGGGACAGAATCTTTTCATTCAGGAGGTTTTTCCTGATGCGCCTCTTATTGGTTATTTTGAATGGTTTTATAACTCTAAGGGATCAGATGCTGATTTTGGTAGAACAAGCGAACTGCCTCTTGATAAACGAGCAAACATAAGAATAAAAAATTCTCCTATCCTACTTGACCTTATTTCCTGCCGTACTGGTTTGGTCCCTACTATGTGGCAAAAAAAGCAGTTCCCTGAATTTTTCCATGACAAGCTTAATGTCATTCATGACGGAATTGATACCGACATATGCAAACCCTCGCCATCAAGGAACGGTTTAAATTTACCAAGATTAAAGCTTTCCATTCCTTCTGACTGTGAAATAATCACCTATTCTACGCGTGGAATGGAGGCTTATCGAGGATTTCCTCAGTTTATGGAAGCCGCCAGCGCTATCTTAAAAGAACGCCCTGAAGCTCATGTGGTGATTGCCGGAGAAGACCGTGTCTGCTATGGCGCGCAACTGGCAAAAGGTCAAAGCTACAAGCAGATGATGACAGAAAAGTTTCCCATGGATCCAGACCGTATTCATTTTACAGGCTTGCTGTCTTATCCGGAGTATCTTACCCTCCTTCAGTCCTCATGGGTACATGTTTATCTCACCTATCCTTTTGTTTTGTCATGGTCGATGCTGGAAGCCATGGCTGCAGGGTGTATTGTGGCTGCATCGAGCACACCGCCAGTTCTGGAAGTGCTCCGAGATAATGAAAACGGATTTTTATTTGATTTTTTTTATCCGTATCAACTGGCACAAAAGATTACTTACATCCTTGAAAATCAGAAAAAACTGCAGCCTGTCAGAGACAGCGCCCGAAAAACCATTTGCATGCATTATGATCTTAAAGACTGCTTGAAAAAGCAGTTGCATGTGATTTCATATGTAATTGGAAAGGAAATGGAAGGTAACATGGCGTAATTCTTGCGTTAAGGAAGCTGCATGGCAAAATCTATAAATAAGATTATCCTTCAGGTTAATAAAAATGGTTCACAATCTTTCAACTTTTATAGTTTATAGACATCTTTTCTATGTCCAATGCTCAAAATCATTATTTCTGAATATGTTTCATCTATGGAATAGATAATCCTATAATCACTGTATCTATAACGATATAGACCTGAAAATAATCCTTTTAAAGCTTTTCCCAATGATACAGGATTTTTTATAAGATAAGATTCTACTTTATCTATAATATTTTTAGCCATCTGTTTAGGAAGTTTCTTTAAATCCTGTAATGCTTCCTCATGCCATTTAACATTATAATTCAAGCTCTTTTTTTACCTCTTTTGTAGAATAATATTTAGCATTCTTATTATTCAGTCGCTCTAAAGACAGATAATTAGCTTCAATTTCATCAAAATAGCCATTGATTAGCTCTTTAATATAAAAGCTTTTAGCTCTTTTAGTTTTTTGCGATAATAATTCGAGTCTGTCTGCTATGCTATCAGATAGCCTTATAGTTAATACTTTACCCATAATATAACCTCTTTATATTTATTTTATATTATATGTATTACATATCATCGTCGAGCAAATATAGCAAAAAATATTTTTTGATGATGCAACAAGCTATTTAGATAGAATGAAGTTAAAAGTTAATACAACCCTGTAAGCAACTACACGACGATTACTTTCGACGAAATGGGATACTTCTACACATGGGAAAACTGGTCAACTGACTGGACGTATCGTTCCTGTACAATTGTTGTTCATGGTTGTAATATTACAGATTATCAGTTGGCAGTCTGGAATGGGTGGATTTAATTTTAAAATATTTGTTCTTCAAGGAATTTTGTGGAAATCAAAAAATTGTCTGAACTATGATTCATTTGATTCATGTGATTAACTATGATTCTTTCTTATAAATTTATGGCATTATAACTTAGATAATAGACGTTATGATAAAGTGTCGATCATGAAAATCATATAAATCACATGAATCATAGTTCAAGACAAAAAAATATAATTCCCACAAAAAAGATTGAAGAACCAAAATATTATTAAAAAAAGGGATTCTACTTTTATGAATAAAAAAAAAATAAAAATTCTGTTTTTACACCGCAACTTTCCGGCACAGTTTCGCCATTTAATTTCTCATCTAATCAACGATCCCGGTTATGATCTGGCATTTATCACTAATCGTAAGGAAGCAAAGCTAAAAGGGATGACTGTTGGATTCTACGACCTGACCCGTCAGGTTTCTGAACACACCCATTCATATTTAAAAAATTATGAAGAGTTTATCATTCATGGACAGGGAACAGCAAGGATAGCCCAAAAACTCAAAGATAAAGGTTTTTACCCTGATGTTATCATTGGACATACATGGGGACAAAATCTTTTTATTCAGGAGGTTTTTCCTGATGCGCCTCTTATTGGTTATTTTGAATGGTTTTATAACTCTAAGGGATCAGATACTGATTTTGGTAAAATAACTGAACTTCCTCTTAATAAACGTGCAAACATACGAATAAAAAATTCTCCTATTCTGCTTGACCTTATTTCCTGCCGTACTGGTTTTGTCCCTACTAAGTGGCAAAAACAGCAGTTTCCTGATCTTTTCCACTACAAGCTCAATGTCATTCATGATGGCATCGACACAGACATCTGCAAACCCGCGCCAGTAAGAAAAGGTTTGGATTTACACAGATTAAAACTTTCTATTCCTTCTGACTGCGAAATCATCACCTATTCTACGCGTGGAATGGAAGCTTATCGAGGATTTCCTCAGTTTATGGAAGCCGTCAGCGCTATCTTGAAAGATCGCCCCGAAGCCCATGTGGTGATTGCCGGCGAAGATAGGGTCTGCTATGGCGCGCAACTGGAAAAAGGTAGAAGCTATAAACAGATGATGACAGAAAAATTTCCCATGGATCCAGATCGTATCCATTTTACAGGATTGTTGTCTTATCCTGAGTATTTAACACTTTTACAATCATCATGGGTGCATGTTTATCTAACCTATCCGTTTGTTTTGTCATGGTCTATGCTGGAAGCAATGTCTTCAGGATGTATTGTTGCGGCATCAAGTACACCGCCTGTTATTGAAGTGATTCGGGATAATGAAAATGGATTTCTATTTGATTTTTTTTCTACATATCAGCTTGCTGAAAAGATTATTTATGTTCTAGAAAATCAGGATAAACTTAAATATATCAGAGATAATGCGAGAAAAACGATCTGTATGAATTATGACTTAAAAGATTGTTTAAAAAAGCAGTTAAATGTGATTATTGGGGTGATAAGTAACCGTCCATAAATTATTTGGTATTTTAAAATCATACCGCAAGGCAATTCTGAGATATTGTCCTAAAAAACTGGTGGGCTAGTATGTTATGCCCTTTCAGGGCAATCACAAAGTCCGTTAGAACGAGAATTAATCTATGCTAACATAATATTCGCAGCATTTATCACCTTGTGATAGTGTGCTTTTAATTTCATAAGTCACTTTTTTATTTTGGAAAAGAGGGGGTAAAGCTTCTTTCCCCATAGTTTCTCCAAGTATCGTACAAAATTTATTTGCCTTCCCCCATTTACAGGCAAATTTGCATTTGTATATTCTTTTGACTGCTCTATTTTTATTAATTATTTCCCACTTCCCATGAATTCCTACTAATTCTTCAAACATATCTATTAAAGATGTAGCTCTTGCAATAGGATTATCTGAATATTGTGGTAAAACAAAATTAAGTGTTTTCCCAATTAGTTTTGAAGTAATTGCTGTTAATTTGTCTAAAGGCTTCCATATTTTATCTCCTGCCATAGAATGAATTGACTTTATAGGAAAAAGAACACATATTTCAAATGTTTTACCAAATGTTTTTTCTAAAGATGATTTTAAAACCATTTTATATCTCCATTCAAATTTATTTTGTCAAAACTAAAAATTTTCTCTGAAAACTTTCACCGTTTTTGTCAACAAGTGTAAGAATATGTTCACCAGGTATGGGAGCAAGAGCTATCTGATGAATAGTTCTGGTTTCTCCTAAATATTCATCATCTAAATGCCAATAAATTGTAGTCTGTGGATTTCTATGTGCTGCTTCAAATACTGTTCTCCCTATTTTACCGTCCAGCTCAATTGGAACATATATTTTACTGTCTTTATCAGGATAAATAAGCGTCATTGTTGATGTGGGGGTATTGGTGATTGATGATAAGCAATCTGGTCTATAGCTAGGTAATGGATTGTAATCAGAATGATTCTTTTTGTAATACCATTCTAATCCAGGCGGAAGAACAAACCATTTAACTGTATTCATATCTGCTATTCTTTCGCATTCACTGTGTACACGCCATTTCATGGTTGAATCGCAATGGATATTTTTACAAAAAGGACATTGTGCTGATTTAAAACCTGCTTTTGGTGCAAAAATTGTTTTGATTTTTGCACAATTTGGAGAAGCCATATAACCGCTTTCAGCACATATTTCAAGTTTTATAAGCTCATTTTCTGGAGTTTTAAACCAGCCTATAGTATTTAGAAGTCCAAACAACTCAAACATGATTGGAGCAGCAGTATCAACCCCAATAAGCCCTGCCCTTCCTTCTCCGTCAGCATTACCTACCCAAACTCCTACTGTATAATAAGGAGTTACGCCAATTGCCCAGCCGTCTCTAAATCCAAAACTAGTTCCTGTTTTCCATGCAATATACTGAGATGAAGTAAAATCTCTCCATGTACTTTCTCTTCCTGGTCTTGTTACTTCTAAAAGCGCTTCGAAAGTTAGCCAGCAAGAAGAAGGATTTAAGGGGTTATTTACAAGATTTGATTTATGAATAGAATTTTTTAAATATTTTGGCGGGAAAAAAGCTATTTTATCCTTTTCTTTATAAGAATGATTGTTTATCCGCCTTGCCATACCAGCATAAATCCCTGTTATATCCCATAATGTACCTTCTGCTCCTCCTATGATTAATGAAAGTCCATAGTTTGAAGCTGGACGAAATAACGTGGTCATCCCAAGTTGTCTAAGAATTGAGCAAAATCTGTCAACTCCATAAGAATGAAGCATATATACTGCAGGTATGTTTAAAGATCGTGCAAGAGCCATATAAGCTGGAACTGCTCCTTGATAACTTTGCGAAAAATTTTGAGGAGCAAAAGAACCCATCCTGACTGGAATATCGGGAATAAGCTGAAATGGCAATATATCTCCAGAATCAAGCATAGCAGCATAAAGCAAAGGTTTTAAAATACTACCTGTGCTTCTTGGAGAGTTTATTATATCAACATAATGACCATGTTCACTTTTAACTGACTGGGAAACATTCCCTATGTATGCCAAAGTATCGCCTGTTTCAACTTCTAAAACTAAAGCAGCAGCATTATAAATTCCATTTCTGGATAAATATTTGTGATGTCTTTCAATTATTTCTATTGCTCTAGTTTGAAGCTCTTTTTTTAAAGTTGTAGTAATTCTATAGCCATTTTTTTTAAGGTCTTCTGAAGCTTTTATGCGATCCATAAGATGTGTTGCAAGCATTGGAATAGGATATGGTTTTGGAGGAAGAGGTTCTTCTTTTGAAAGTTCACAGGTCATTAAGTCAATTATACCTTCATTATGAAGTTTATCCAGAAGCATATTACGCTTTAAAAGAAGTTTTTGACGGTTGCGTCCAGGATGAACTAAAGAAGGGTTGTTTGGTAAAACTGCTAGCATTGCATTTTCAGCCCATGAAAGCTTATCAAGTTCTCTTCCAAAATACCTCCATGAAGCTGCTTCTATTCCTACTACATTACCTCCAAAAGGCGCATATGAAGAATATAAAGAAAATATTTCTTTTTTATTTTTTGATATCTCAAGCCTTAAAGCTAAAAGCATTTCAATGAATTTTTCAGTAAAAGTTCTAGGCTGCCCATTACGAGCAAGCCTAATAACCTGCATGGTTATTGTGCTTGCTCCGCTTACAATTTTATCTGCTTTTATATTTTGATAAATAGCTCTTACAACAGCTATTAAATCTACTCCAATATGTTTAAAAAACCTTCTGTCTTCATAGATAGTAATTGCTTTTATAAGTTTTTCCGGAATATTATCAGTAGCTGCAAAACGCCACTGCTCATCATCTGCAATTGATGCTCCAATCAGCTTACCATCTCTATCTAAAAGAATTGTAGAAAATGGAGCTTTAAAAAGAGGACTTGGTAAACAAAATAAAAAAGAGACGGTTAAGCTGATTAGCAAAAAACTAATAATCCAAATCCTAATTTTTTTATTCATAGCGAAATTTATTCGTATTCTTTTGAATCTTCTTGACCTTCTACCTCTTCCTTATTTTCTTTAGGTTTATCTTGTTTCTTTGGTTTTTCTTTATGTTCGACTGTACCTACCTCTACAACACTTATCCATTGACCAGGCACACGAGCGTTCAAAGTTGCATCATACATTGCTTCAACTGATACCATAGGCAAATAAAATTTTCCTAAATAACTAGCATTTAGTAGAACTTTAAAAGTTTTAGTCTCACCTTGTTTAAGATTGAAGTATGTGTATATCCTGTCATCACGAATATCTTGATAATTATAATTAACATTTTTAGGCAGCTCAGATGAATTTAATCTTTCATTGTGAATTTCCCATCCAGATGGAATAAGGTGGGAAAGAGCAATTTCTTTATATTCTCCTGCAAAGCCCGTATTTGTAACTTTCACTTCTGAAATAAAGTCAGTTCCCTGATCTATTTGCCTACAATCAACTTCCTCTCCTTCTGCTGTCTTATATGTGATTTCAAGTTTAATACCATTTTGTGAAGCAGTTTCATTTCCTTGTTTAGGTATTCCAGATAAAATCAATCTTGGATAAATCATCATATCTCCAGTATTTTTTAATTTAATTGCTCCTTTTGTAATCTTTGCGTCAACTGCTAAAGGAGTTTTAAATATTGGGAATACTGAAGAAACAACCTGTTCTTTGTCCTTATTCCATGTAAAAGCAAATTTCATATCACTCGCTTTACCTGTTCCGCCAGAAGCCATTACATGCCTTGTAATTGCAATTAAAGCATAAGCTGTAGTCTGAGTGCTTAGATATTTTTCAGAACTCAGTGCTTGTGAAATTTCTGTAACTAAAGGAAGAGCATCTTTTAACCTGTTCATAAGTGACAAAGTCTCTAAAATCATTGCTTTGTCACGCAAATCAGATCCATATGTGTTTGAAAGTTCTCTATATTTTGGAATATCATAATTAGTGTTTGATATGAGCTGTTCACAAGCCTCTTTTTGACCAGCTAAAAAGTAGGCTGCAGCAAGCCGCCATTTAGCTGAAGTTGAAAGTTGAGATTCTTCACGGAGCCTGTTCATTGCTCCAAGTTCAGGCGAACCTGATAAGGCTAAAGTATAGAGCCTGTAAGATTGAACAAGATCAGAATTTTCACCTGACTTTTCCCATGATTGAGCTATTCTGCGCTGATACTGTTTCCATAAATCCAACATTTTGGGTGGTATTAGATAACCTATTTTTTCTGCTTCAATAAGGAAATGACCTACATATGATGAAGCCCAATCATCAGCTTTGCTAAATCCTTGCCAATATGTAAATCCTCCTTCTGGTGTCTGAAATGTTTGAATTTTTTCAATTCCTTTTTGAATATTGTTTTGGATTTGATCCTGCTCTCCTTTTGACAGATCTAATAGTTTATTAAGATAAAGCTGTGGAAATACCGCTGATGTTGTTTGTTCAACACAACCATGAGGATATTGAATCAGATAACCAAGTCTTTGTTCTAAATTTATTGGTGGTATTTTGGATACTTCTAACATTACAGTATTTGTGCCGGGAGTTCCTATTAAAGAAATATCTTGATCCCAGTTCTCTTTGACGTTTAAATTTGTGCTTATAACATCTACAACTTTTCCAGAAGGACTTCTGACATCTATTTCAATATCCTGTTTAGCAGTTTCATTTTCGCATGCTGCTTGAATGGACACACCTGATATTCCAATTTGTTCTGAAACTTTAAGATTGAAATCAATAGTTTCATCTCCCATTTGCTTAAAGTTTAAAGTTTTTTCTGCAGTATCCAAAACTGAAATTTCTGGTTTTGGCTTAACATTTAATTTAACGCTTTTTATTTTATCTTCCATTACAAATACAGTTACAGGTAGAGCTACTTCTTCATCTGGACCAAGAACTCTGGGTAAAGTTCCCAAAACCATTATAGGTTTACGTACTGGAACAGCTTTTTCTGCAAAACCAAAAGCTCCATTTTGACCAGCAACTATCATTGTTCTTACAGAACCAATATATTGGGGAATAGCAATTTTATGTACAGCTTTTCCTCCTGATTCAAGTTCAAAAGGACCTATAAAACGAACCATTGGAGGAAATCGGTTTGCCTTTCTTCCTCCTTTTGTTCTTAGATTTGTATCTCCTCCAATTGCAAGAAGCTTCTCGAATGTTCCGCCATATGCTCCTGTTACAAGCTCATACAAATCCCATGTTTTAACTCCTAAAGCTTCACGCAGGTAAAAATAGTTCCATGGATCAGGCGTTTTAAATCTTGTAAGATCAAGCAAGCCCTCATCAACAACTGCAACAGTATAAGTCATTGGCTTTTTTCCAGCTTCAGTTACAAATAGTTCTATTGTTTCCTCTGGCTTAAAAACATCTTTTGATTCAAGTTTAGGCTCAAGCCTTGTAGCTGGATCTTCAATTTTTATGGGAATTACTCCATACATACGAATGGGGAGATCGTTTTCTGTCTGCATATGTGGTTGAATAAATGTAACATGAGCATAAATATTTGGTGACATTTCTTGAGTTGCAAAAAATGAATATTGTTTAGAATCCTCGCCAGTAGCTTCAATCCATTTTGCTTGAAGAACTTTGCTGCCGGTTTCTAAACTTATAAGCCCCCTACCCTTTTTACCAGTTGGAATAGTAAGTGTAATTTTTTCACCTACTATATAAGCCTCTTTATCAGAAGAAAATGTAAGCATAGTTGATCCGCCTGGAGTATCTTTTTGGTTCCTTCCTGCCCATCCGGGCCAATCAATGTAAAGAACTTTCCCTGTATAATGATTGCCAGAAGCATCTTTAGCTCTTATCAAAAACCTTCCCCATTCAGGGTATTTGACTTCAAAATTCCATTCTCCTACTCCATTTTTAATCTCAACAAAATCTGTTTTCACACTTGTATAAGATGATGATCCAACATAACTAGCAAGTGGTTCTTCCTCCCCTTTATCCCACCACCATCGCCATTTGATTTTATATAATCCTATTTCAACTTTCCCTGACGGAACTAATTTGCCATTTTTATCTATCATGACAATATTAACCGTATGTTTAATGTCAGTTAGTACCATGCTCCTTTTAACATCACCCTTTGGTGTTAATATTCCAACATATCTTTCATATGGATGATATGGAAGGCTGAATTGATCTACACTGAATGCCCCTCCTTCTTCAAATACTCGTGTTTTAAAGTTAGCATTAAGCATACCTGGTGAGACATTTTGAGTTTGAATTTTAGAGTTGAAACTTATTTTTCCAGTCTGATCTAGTACTCCATCAAAAACATCCTGCTCTTCCGGCTCATATTTTCTAACTGGATCATCGAATATATATTCCTCATATTTGGGAAATTCTGTTTTAGTTGTGTTAAATGACAGTTTAACATCAGCTCTTAAATTTTTTGCAATTGCTCCATGTAGCCATGTAGCAGAAAGATTACCATTTACTGATCCTCCTGATAAACTTTTTACATCTTTCCCAAAATCAAGTTTGATTTTTAGTCTATTTGGCATTACAGTTGCAATTTTTACCGGTTTTTCAAAAACTGCGCCTCCAACTTTAATTTTGGCTGTCCAATCTCCAGTTGGAGCATCAATATCAGTACTAGTCTGGAAATTATAAAAACCATTTAATCCTTCGGTCTTTTTTATAAGTTTTATAAGTTGTCCCTTTGGGTTCAAAAGTTCAAAAATAACAGGGTGGTTTTTAGGAAAACGATTATCTTTATCAAAAAGAATAAATGTTAAATAAATGTTATCTCCTGGTCTCCATACACCGCGCTCTCCATAAATAAATCCTTTAACACCTTTTTCAATTGTTTGCCCAGCTACATCAAACTGGCTTAAAGATAAAGATTGTCCATCATCTAATTTTAAATATCCCCTTTGTACTCCATTTTCAGCAACAATTAAAAATGGCTTTTGATTAAAACGGATGCTAGCCATACCTTCTGAATTTGTTTTGGCAGTTCCTAGTATCTGTTGTTGATAGTTCATCAAAGTTAAAGTTACATCAATAAGAGGTTGAGTTGTCTTAAGATCAGTAGCTATTACAACAAGCTCATCATTGTTGCCGCGTTTAGCTATAAGCCCGATATCTGAAATTAAAACATTTCTAGAAACTTTTATATTATGGTCGCTATAATTTGAATAAAATCCAGCGTGACATGGATTAAAGCGCTGAGTATAACAATTATCATAATCGTTTGAACATTCACTGTTTTGTTCTTCATAGTAATCCCAATTACTATCTTCTGAACCTTCATCCCAATTTTCTACTTCAATCTCACGTTCAATTGCAGGTTTACTTTTTGGCAATTTATCGCATTCATAAGCTACATCCTGCTGTTTAAAAGTAAGAGTAAGCCTATACATTCCTCCTGTATGATTTTGGATTAATGGATTAACATCCAATCCATATCTTAGCCATTGGTTTTTCTTTTCTTGTAAAAATCCTAGCTGAACCCGTTTTTTCCAAACCATTCTTCCAACACGATGGAGCTGGCTACCTTCATTTAGTGTGCTTACCTGAAGAAATTGAGGCATAGTTGTATCATAAATCTGTACTGCCTCAACAATAACAGATTTAAGATTTATTGCTTCAATTGGTATGGTAAGACCATAAGTTGTTGGAATAATTGCTCCTTTGCCAACAAAACGAACTTTAGGGAGTGTATCTCCCACATTAATACTTACTTTTTTAGCAGCTCCAAGCTTTAATCCTAAGCTGCTTTTTACGCCTTCAGCAATATTTATATTAACATTGCCGTCCCAGCGCGACGAACTATATGCCTTAATTATACTTCCATCTATGTTGAATTTAAGATTTCTTCCAGGTTTTATAGCAATTAGTCCAGTTAAATCCTGATTTGGGTCCAGAGAATCTGTAAATCTAATTTCAATATATTGTTCTTCTTCATTTATGGATTTAACTTTCAAGACTTCAAAAGGTTTAATCATAGGTACTTCAATGTTTGTAGAATCAGCTTTATCAACTCCTATAGGCTTACCATTCCACTTAACTAAAACTTCAGAGTACTCATTTTCTCGAAAAATATTTGTTATTACAAAAGTATGTACGCGAGAATCTTCTGAATGGGTCCATTGGATATTTAATAATTTACCTCTTTGTTCAGCAGTCAGTACTTTTTTTATATTTTCGCTTTCTTCAATATCTGCTGTAGTAAGCTTTCCTGTGAGTTTAACCTTTTTAGTATCCCTTTGACCGTCTGCTTGAAGTCCATCTATATTAACATCAAAGGTTTGTTTGATTATTGTAAAATTGAACTTGAAAGGTTTTAGTTTTTCTTTGTCTGCTGTTATGTTCTCAAAATTTAAAGTAGCAAGGTATTTTTGTCCTTGCTCCCATTTCTCTGATGGTCTAAATTCTAAAGTTTTAGTATTTGTCCAGACTGCAACACCTTTAATTTCAGGATTAAATTCAAAAGGTGATTTGTCTATGGGCTGATTTAGTTGTTTCCCTTTACCTAAATCATTTATAAACTGAAACTGTATTACACTTGTTTTTGAAATTGTTCCAGATGTATAGGCTGAAATTATCCCTTTATTAGGATTTGCAATACATTCATCAAATAAAATAGCTGATAGGAAAGAACATAAAAAAATATTTAATAAAATACGATTAAATTTCATATTATTCACTCCTGTATAATTTAAAATCTGGTATAATTTTAAATATAGATTACTCCAAAGCAATCTTATCAATAATATCATAAATATTTATCTTATTTCTAATTGTCTCATTTTTAAGCATGAAATTCTGATCATCTTCCATACTTTTTATATCTTCAACAGTGACTTTGGATGTAAATTTGGTCCATTCGTATAATTTCCGAGCATCTTCTATAGAAATACCTTGAGCATCAGCTCCAATTTTAAGAGCAGTTTCAGTATTTTTTTTGATATACTCCAAAGATTGTTCATGAACTTTTAGATAACGCTTTACTATATAAGTGTGAAGGGTCAAAAACTTTTCAGTTGATGCTGCTACTAGTTTAGGTGTAATAATTCCCTCAGCAGTAGTAATAATATGTGCTCCTGCCATTTCAGATTTTATAATAAAGCTTGCTGCAAGGAGAGCTACATCTACGTTTCCAGATAACAATGAAGTTTGGGCTTGAGGTAAATCCATAATTATAAACGATACATCTTTTATGGTCATACCTTCTTTTATGAGAGCTACTTCAAGCATCTGGTCCAGTGCTGTTCCTTTTGGTCCTGCTATCTTTTTTCCTTTTAAATCTTTAATAGTTTTAATAGCTTTATCTTTAGCCATAATTGCAAAACACTTTCTAGGAAGGCTGTATCCACCAACAATCTTTATTTTATTCCCTCCAGAATTTGCAAGAAGAATCGAAGTAGTATTTATAACAGTTGCTATGTCAATTGAACCTCCTGCCATTGCTTGTGTTTGTTTTGAACCAGATGTAATCTCATGAAAATTGATTTTAATGCCATCCTGTTTGAACTCTTCTTCCAGCATTTTTAGCTCTTTTACAATAAATGTCGGAAGGTTAAATGGGGCTTTAGCATATGATAAGTTTATCTCTTTTAAATTATCACCTGACACATTTGAAAATATGCTAAAGAATAAAAATATTAGAAAAAAGAATATGTTAGGTTTGAAAATTTGATACATAATATTCTAACCTCCTTTTTGAATTTGGTTATTATTATAAATAATTATTTGAATATATATTTTAAAAGTGTATTCTTAATTCTAATAAAATCAATAGAGTTTTCATCACGTGGATGCTGCATAGGAACTTTAATTTCCTGAACAATACGTCCTGATTCAACTATAATTATTTTATTTCCAAGTAAAATAGCTTCTGTTACATCATGAGTAACTAAAATTGTTGTAATGTTTGACTTTGCAAGGATATCAATAAGCTCATGGCGTAATCTATGACGTGTCAATGCGTCAAGAGAACCAAGAGGCTCATCCATTAGAAGGAGATCAGGTTGTCTGCATAAAGCTCTTCCAAGAGATGCTCTCTGAGCCATACCACCTGAAAGCTGGTGAGGATATGCATCTCTAAAGTTATAAATTCCAAGCACTTTTAGGGTATTATTTACTATTTCTTTTATAGATAAGGAATGCTCAATGTGTTTTAATGCTAGCATAATATTTTTTTCTACAGTCAGCCATGGAAGCAACCTTGGTTCTTGAAATACCATACCGATTCTTTTAGGTTTGGTATAATTTTTGTTTTCATCAATAAATAAAACCTGACCTTCATCAGGCTTTTCAAGTCCACTGATTATCCTAAGAAGTGTAGTTTTACCGCATCCGCTATGACCAACAATAGAAACTGTTTCACCATTCTCGATATCTGAAGTAAATCCATTTAAAGCTTTTATTTCTGTCCCTTTGACATAAAAAGTTTTTTTTAAATCTCTAATACTGACAGAAATCAAAGTTGCTCACCAATATTCATATAAAAGAAAAAATAGTTGATAATTCTTCTGAAAATCAGATCAAATAAATATCCAAAAGTTCCAATAACTACTATTCCTACAAATACAACATCAGTTTGTGCCAGTGCTTCTGCATCAAGAATCATATAACCAAGTCCTGCTGAAGCAGCTATTAGCTCAGCTCCAATTAAAGCACGCCAGCTATATCCAAATCCTAAGCGCAGTCCAGTAACAATAGATGGCAAAGATCCTGGGATCAGAACAAATAAAAGCTTTTCCCATTTTGTTAGCTCAATAGTGTTTGCCATTTCAATAAGTTTTTTATCTACATTCTTAAGCCCGCTTAATGTATTTAAAAATAAAGGAAAAAAAGTTGCTAGAATAATTATGGTGATTTTTAGTGCTTCTCCAATTCCTAGCCATAAAATTAGTAGTGGAACGAGAGCAAGTGGGGGGGTGCTTCTGATAAATTCGAGCATAAAACTAAGATACTTTTCAATTCTTCTTGACCAGTAAAGCAATATCGCTAAAGGGATTGCAATTGAAATAGCTATTGAAAAACCTGTAATCACACGCCACATGCTAGTTGCTATATGTTTTTGCAAGATATCTCTTTTATACAAGTCGACTGCAGCAGATAAAACCTTTGCAGGAGAAGGAATTAGATATTCACTGACTATCCCATTATAAGAAACTGCTATCCAAATGGAAAGGATGAGTATTGGCAATATAAGAGGCTTAAAATATTCCATCAGTTTTTTTTAAAAATATCTTAGATTAGCTTTTAAACATAATAATCCCAATAATATAAAGACCCGCCTTTAAAAAGGCGGGTCTTTTACTGTTCAAATTATAAATTAATAATTTTGTCAGATAACTGAAGCGTAGTAATTATATCCAGCATATTTGTAGTCTCGCCAATTTTTTTCTTATCTAACAAATTAAAATGATTTAAGCATGTACCACATACAAGAATATTGCATCTATTTTTTTCTTTCAACAAAGAAAGATCTGATAAAACTTCTGAGCCTTCAGTAGTAAGTTTTACGCCACTATTTACAAAAATAACGCTCCATAGATCTGTTCCAATTTCTTTTAATGTTTTAATAAAGTTTACCATTAATTTTGAACCAAGTCCATCATCGCCATGACCTATTTTGTCTGAAGTAATCATAACAGAAATTTTATTATTAGATTCTTTTTTTGTTTCTGTTTCACAATCACATATAGATTCTTCTTGCTTCTTCCCAATTATTGCAAAGTCATTACCTGATGATTCAATAACTGAGTCAAAACCTTGGGATTTTAAAAATTTCCAAACATTTTGGCTTGCTGCTTGATTATCAACTATAACCTTTATAGAGGTTGGATTTTGATTCTCAATAATTTCTTTTGCCTTTAAAATTGGCATAGGGCATGAAAGCCCTCTTGCATCTATTTCTTTAAACATATTTTCCATCCTAAATTATTTAACAAGTTCTATAAATGCTTCTAATCTTGTTTTTAATTGCCCCACATCTTCCATGCTGTAATCAGTTTCTATCCGCAAATTAGGAATCTTTTTAGACTTTAGCTTTTCTTCTACCTTCATATTTTCCATAAGGTAAGGCTGACAAAATTGAAGGTTATAAGTAATTACTCCATTAGCTTGATATTTGTCAAACATCTCTAAAATGTGATCTAATCTATTAGGATTTGGAGTAAAAATAGCACAGTCAATTTGAAAATATCTGTCCACAATTGCATCTATAAGAGCATCAATAGTATTTCCTGAAGAGTCAACTAAATTTCGAGTTCCTCTTTCACCTACGCATGATTCTTCTCCAACTATTAAAGCACCTGAAGTTTCAATAATCCAAGGAATTTTCCAGTTTGGCACAGCCATTGGACAACCTGATAGTAATAACCTTGGTGTTGATTTTGAAAATATACCTTCTTCTTTTTCTACTCTCTGCTCAAGTTCATCACATATTTTATTTACTGAATCAGTAAAACGAGCAGGATTATCATAAAAATATACCTGATTAATTAGTAATGAATCAATACCAGAAATTGGGGAAGGGTTTGTTTTTCGCAAATTATTAAGCCTATAAATTGCCTTTCTTTTATTATTAACTGTTTCTATTCCTTTTTTAAGACTTTCTACAGTTAAAGGGAACTTTGTAAGTTTTTCTAAAGCTTCTTTAAATTTAATATATTCTGCCTTTAAAAGAGCTTTACCTTGAACTGATTTCATTTGTGGAAGATCCATTGCATAAAAATTTGAGACAATTTCACTCAGTGTTTCATAAGATTTTTTTTTGCCGTCGCAGGTATTTTCTCCTACTACCATGTCAGAACATTCCAAATAAGGGCATACTTTTCCCAGTTTAAAACCAAATGTTGATTTAATCAATGAACATGTATTTCTTGGCAAAACCTTTTCCACTTCCTGCACTGCAAAATCAGCTCCAGCACATAATCCAACAAGTGTAGCATTTGCAGCAAGCACAATTTCTTCTGGAACAAATACGCAATATGATCCTATAATTTTTCTGCCGGATTCTTTTTCATTTAACAATTCTTTGATTCTTAACCCGTGAACTTCACTCATAACAAAATCGAAATATTCCATTCCTTGTGGACGATTTTTTTGAGACAAAAAAATATCTTTGTAAGCATTTCCTAGTACATTTAATAAAGCATCATGGGATTCTAAATTTAATCCTAAATTTTTCCACATACTTCTATAATCATTACTCATATTTTTTTCTCCTAACTAATAATAAAAAATATTAAATCTCTATTCTTTAACAGGTAAGACATGAATAGCTTTAATTACAAGGCGTACCTCGTCTCCCGGCTTAAGATTTAATTCATCTAACGATTCAGTTGTAAGAACAGATCCCATTTCACAAGGATCAGATATGTCAAATTTTATCATGGACATAATGTCACCCTTTTTAATAGATTTTACTTTGCCAACTATTTTATTTCTAGCTCCATACTTC
>PDZT01000307.1 GCA_002753105.1 Deltaproteobacteria bacterium YD0425bin50
ATTCCTTTTTTTTATTATAAACGTTAGCGGGTCCTAATTTTTTAACTTCCTGAATCACTTCATTGGCAACCTGCGCAAATTTTACACCTTCTGCTGAAGATATCCATGAAAAATGGAGTCGTCCGGGTTCAAGTCCATTGAATTCAAGAAAGGATTTCAGCAATGTAAATTTTCTTCGACCATAGTAATTTCCAGCGATATAATGACAATCTCCCGGATGACATCCAGATACCCATACGCCGTCTGCGCCATTACGAAGAGCATGTAAGATCATTTGCGGAGAAATTCGGCCTGAACAAGGCACTCGAATGACACGCATATTTGGCGGATATTGAAAACGGCTTACGCCTGCAAGGTCAGCCGCGCCATAACTGCACCAGTTACATAAAAAAGTTAAAATTTTGGGTTCAAAATCAGACATACTATTTATAATCCTCCATGATCATCATATTAATTGGATAGACAGCCGCTTGAAATCATTGCCATCAGTTGAGCTTCACTAAAGCCTTTCAACGTAAGAGCGCCTGAACGGCAGGACGAAACGCATGTTCCACAGCCTTTACATAACACTGGATTGATTTCAGCTTTGCCCGTAAAAGGTCCCTGAGTTCTAAAAGATGGCGCATTATAAGGACAAACCGCCAGACAAACACCGCAACTGCTGCATAAAGCTGGATTTACCTGAGCCACTGTTCCAATCGTATTGATTGTTTTTCGGGCTAACAAACGTGTAGCGCTGGACGCCGCTGCCATTGCCTGAGCAATAGACTCATCAATGGGTTTCGGATAATGCGCCAGTCCGCATAAAAATACGCCGTCAACTGCAAAATCCGATGGCGCAAGTTTGACATGCGCTTCTGCAAAAAAACCTTCGTCATTGATAGGCACTTTAAAAAACTGCGCGAGTTTTTCATCCCGATACGGTACAATCGCACACGCTAACGTCAAGATATCCGCAGTAATTTTAACCGGCTGTTTCAAAATGTGATCGATAACGTCAATCTCAATGCCATGCTCATGAACAGATACGTTAGGTTTTTGATCTTTACTGAATCGGATAAACATAACGCCTTGTTCACGAGCTTCTTTATACAGCGTTTCTTTTTCTCCATAAGTCCGAATATCTCTGTATAGAACAAAGATATTCATTTCTGGATTTAACTTTTTCAGATGCAATGCAGAAACCATGGTATGACTGCAACAAATTCTGGAACAATACGGTCTCTGCGGTTCACGAGAACCTACGCATTGAATAAATACAGCCGTTTGGATCGATTTTAAAGAAGGGGCTTGTGAAATGAATTTTTTGTCAAATTCAATACCTGTAATGATTCTTGGGTCTGAACCATACCTATATTCTTCGGGTTTATGTTCAAAAGCACCTGTAGCAATAATGGCAACTCCATGCCGTATGGTTTTCGTTACATCTCCCTGTGAAATCATTGTATCAAAATTCCCAACAAATCCATCCACATTTGTTAATTCAGCGCCTGTATAAATCTGAATGTTTTTATGGGATTGGACTTCTTGAATAAGCTTGCTTAACCCTTCTTGAATCAGCTCGCCTTTGGATGTGGTATAAAGATGATTGGCATTACCGCCTAACACTTTTTCTCGTTCAACCAGATTGACTGCATACCCCTGATCAGCTAAAGCTTTTGCAGCAGCCATTCCAGATATACCGCCGCCCACAACTAACGCATTCTGGTCAATTTCAAGTTTTGCTTCTTCTAACGGCTCAAATAAAACAACTTTCTCAACAGCCATGCGCACGAGTTCTTTGGATTTCTCTGTGGCTTCTATTGGATAATCCTTATGCACCCATGATCCATGATTTCGGATATTCACCATTTCAAATAAATACTTGTTGATGCCTGCATTTAACAGCGTTTCCTGAAATAAGGGTTCATGAGTACGCGGGGAACATGCCGCTACAACAATGCGGTTTAATTCTTTTTCTTTAATGACTTTGGTGATATTATCCTGCGTATCCTGCGAGCATGAATAGAGGTTATCCGCAACAAATTCCACAAAAGGAAGCGTTTTGGCATAGTCTCTGACAGCTTTCACGTCAATCACTCCAGAAATATTGATACCGCAATGACAGACAAAAACACCGACACGAGGTCTATCACCAATAATACTCTTCTGCGCTGGGATTGGTTTTGATTTGGTCAGTGTGTTTCTTCCTTCGGCAAGAATTGATCCAGCACAGAGCGCGGCTGCTCCAGCTTCAATAACAGACTGGGGAATGTCTTTAGGGCCTTGAAATGCGCCGCATACATAGATACCGTCTCTTGTGGTAGCCACAGGATTAAACGAATGGGTATTGCAAAAATTTCCCGGAGTAAGCGATATACCTAATTTTTGAGCTAGCATTTTAAGTTCAGTCGAGATTTCCATGCCTACAGAAAGTACCACAATATCATAGATGTCTCTTATCCGCTTACCCGTCGTTTCATCCACATAATCAATAACTTGCCCTTTGTGATCACCTGATTGATTAAACACCGAATGCACCCGACACCTGACAAATCGAATGCCGTATAGTTCTTTGGCTTGGTTATAACAGTTTTCAAATCCTTTACCATGAGTTCGGATATCCATATAAAAAATCGTACACTCAAGATGAGGTTCATGTTCTTTAGCAATAATTGCCTGTTTTATCGCATACATACAGCAAACTGAAGAACAATAGCTGTTACTGCATGTATTGATATCACGAGAGCCAACACATTGCAGCCATGCAATTTTTTTAGGTTCCACATGATCGGACATCCGTATTAAATGGCCTTTATTTGGCCCGGATGCAGACAATAACCGTTCAAATTCAATCGAGGTAACGACATCTGGATTGTTGTCATACGAATAAAAATCTTTTCCACTCGGATTATATGTTTTAAAACCGGGAGATAAAATAATTGACCCAACAGAAATAGTTAAGGTTTTATCCTTGTCTTCGTAATTGATGGCTTTTGCTGGACAAACCTTTTCGCAACTACCGCATTTCCCTTTGGTCAGCTTAATACAGTTTTCTGCATCAATCGCATATTTCAGGGGGACTGCCTGTGGATAAGGCACATAAATTGCCTTTCGTTTGATCAATTTTTCATTATACAGATCATCCACTTTTTTGGGACATTTTTCAGCGCACGCACCGCACGCGATACATTTACTCATATCAACGTATCGGGCTTTTTGAAAAATATCGACCTGAAAATTGCCTTTTTCGCCTCTGACATCTCTTATTTCAGCCAGAGTAATCAATTCGATATTCATGTGCCTGCCCACTTCTACCAATTTCGGAGACATAATACACATGGAACAGTCATTGGTTGGAAACGTTTTATCCAGTTGAGCCATAACACCGCCAATGGATGCTGTTTTTTCAACCATATAGACATAATAACCTGAATTTGCCAGATCGAGCGCTGCCTGTATCCCTCCAATTCCGCCGCCTACGATCATGACAGAACCTATGACATGATTGGACATATCTTTTTCTCCTTATTCTTCATCTTGATTGGGTAGATTGACATCAACAAGGTCTGGCCCAAGATACACGCGTTCATTTTCTGCGAGAATTCCAAGAGACAATGCAATCATCGTCCAGAGATGAACAGAATGATAGTCTGCGCCGTTGTGTTCAGACAATTCATGGATTTGCGCATGGCAGTTATGACATGGCGTTACCACATAGTTCGCGCCAGTAGCCATTATTTGGTCATGTTTTAATTTTCCAAATTCAAACCGCTGGTCTTTATAGCCATTCTGAAGCGCACCGCCGCCGCCGCCACAGCAATAGTTATTTGAACGATTCGGAACCGTATCAATAAAATTATCTTCTCCAACGACGGATTTAACGACAAAACGCAAGTCATCCGCTAACGCATCTCCAAAACTTTTTCGAACCTGATTACATGGGTCTTGTACCGTAAATTTAACTTTTAAGTCTTTATTCCAATCGGAATTGACCTTGAGTTTTCCTTCCCGAATCCATTGAGCATAATATTTTACCATAGGCGCAATTTCTAAATCGGTTTCAATGCCGAATTTTTGTTGTCCCATCCAGACAGAAAAAGTCGAATGCCCGCATTCTGTATTTAAGTAAACTTTACATCCTAAATCTCGAGCCGAATCCAACGTGCGTTGAGCAACTTTCTTCCAGTTTTCATCATCAGCTAAAAACATGCAGTAATTTTCTCCACCCCACCCTTTTGTGCTATACGTCCAGTCAACACCTGCAAGATGAAGGATTTTCCACAAAGGCACCATTTCATCCGGTTCTGTAACAGGCTCTCTGGAATTCTGGCTTAAGAAAAATTGAGCACCCTGTTTATTCACAGGTGCTTCCAACTCTTCCCATCCGGGCTGATTTTCGCGCACTTCATTCAACACATCTTCCACAACAAACTGGAAATCTTCTTCTGACGCTCCCATAGCGCTTGAACTGTCATTCTTCAGCGCCATATCGCAAGACCCTAAAATCCCTTTGGGTCTTTTTTCTCTAGGCCATAGTTTTCGGGCCTCATAGACCAATCCCGGAATATTAATTTTCATTGGACAAACATAAATACATCGCAAACAATTGGTACACATCCATACCCAAGGGTGCATTTCAATTGCCTGATCTGCACCTAAAGCCACCAACCGTAAAAACTTCCTTGGATCCATGTCTTCAAGTCCTGTAGCCGGACATCCTGAAGAACAAGCACCACAGGTCAAGCAAAGATTCAAATTGTTCCCTTTGGGCAATATGTCTTTCACTTTATCCATAAAGGCGCTTTTCTTTTTTCTTCCTAAATGAATTACTCCGTCAAACATACCTTCTCCTTGTGTTATTTATAGTATTTCAGAAAAGAAAATTGGATTTCAATGTAGGGGCAACCCCATATGCATCAAGCTAAGAAAGTCCCGTAGGGACGACCTGTTTGTAGCAATGTATGTTCATCCC
>PDZT01000036.1 GCA_002753105.1 Deltaproteobacteria bacterium YD0425bin50
TTTTTTTGTTTTTTTTGTATCCTGTATCTGGGCTTTCAGGGTTTCCGGAATATATAAACTAAAGGCGCTCCCTTTGCCTAAATCACTTTCCAAATGGATTTCACCTCCAATAACCTGTGCAAGTTCACGGGAAATGGAAAGCCCTAGCCCAGTTCCACCATAACTTCGACTTACGGACCCATCTACCTGTTGGAATGCTTCAAATATAAGTTGTTGTTTATCTTTTGGAATACCAACGCCTGAATCGGATACAGAAATCACAATTGTTTTTAATGGGTTCAGATCAGTACGGTTGAATATCACAGAGGTACTTGGCCTTGCTATTTCTAAAGAAACGTAACCTTTATGAGTAAATTTAAAGGCATTACTTAACAAATTTCGAACAATCTGTTCAAGACGATGTCCATCTGTAATAACGAATTGAGGTAAATTGTCTGCTATCTGGTGTTTAAATTCAATGCCTTTTTCTTTTGCCATGTGTTTAAATTCTAAATCCATATGTTTAATGATTTCTTTAAGAATCTGTTTGCCGATACTGAGTTCAATTTTTCTTGCTTCAATTTTGGCAAGATCAAGAATATCATTGATTAAATGTAACAGATTTTGGCCACTACGATGAATCGAAGCTGCAAATTCAATTTGTTCTGCTGTCAGCGTATTCTCTTCATTTTGCGACAACATTTTGGATAACAGAAGCATGCTGTTTAACGGAGTGCGTAATTCATGAGACATATTCGCTAAAAATTCAGACTTATACTTGGTTGCAATTTCTAATTCTTTTGCTTTTTGTTCCAAGGCTAAGCTATTTCTTTTTAAAATATCCGATTTTTCTTCAATTTCCCGTTTTTGTGCCTGAAGCATCTGGTTCTTTTCTTCCAGTTCTTCATTGGTGGCCTGAAGCTCTTCCTGCTGTACCTGAAGTTTGGATTCAGATTCTTTTAATATGAGGGTTTGAGCCTCCAGTTCTTCATTTGCTTTTTTTAAAGCATGTTGTTGTTTTTCAAGATCAAATGCTTGTTTTTGTGTTGTGGTTAAGAGCTGTTGCAGTTTTTGGTTAAATTTTGCTGAGTGAATCGCAACAGCAAGAGTGGCGGCAACAAGTTCAGCAAATTCGATTTCAGTATCTGTAAATCCATGGGTTGATCCAAATTCAACAACACCAATCAGTTGTCCATCATGCACTAAGGGAACGACAATAATATTTTTGGGAATCACACTGATTAACGCAGATTCAATTTTTACATGATCTTCTGGAATATCTGTAAAAATAATCGGTTCTTTTTCCATCGCCGATTGACCGATGATTCCTTCACCGATTTTTACGGTATGAATATGTGATTTTCGTTTTTGAAATGCATAGCCGGTAATGAGATGCAGGATATCGGGTTGATCGTCATCCACTACATACAATGCACCAATTTGAGCACGAATATATTTGGCAATGTGAATCATTGCCTTACGGCATAAATTGACCATGTCCTGTTCACCTGCGATAATATTACTTAAATCTGTTTGACCTGTTTTTAGCCAGTTTTGCCTTTTGGCAGCAGTAGAAGATGCATCTAATGTAGATAGCATTTTATTCAGAGCAAATACTAATTCACTGTTACCTGTATCTTGAGATATTCTCGTTTGAAATTCTTCCTTATCAATAGCCTCCTGTAATAATGAAAATAAAGTACGGTATTGAGCTTCACTTGATTTAAGTTCCATATGCATCTGTTGACGTTCAAGTTCACGTTGATGGAGTTGCTGAAGCATCGTATTCACACCTTGATACAGTATGCCAATTTCATCAATACGTGTGGTCTCAATACGAACTGTATAATCTGAATGGCTGGCAATTTCTTTTAAAAATTGCGAAAGCTCAAGAATGGAATGAATTGCAAGTTTCCGAATTCCTATAAACAGAGAAATCGCAATACAAAACCCAATGATTAAAAATGATACTGTGATATTTAAACGTGAAGCTATTAACGATTTTTGAATCGTCAATTCTGTATAAAACACTTCATAACGGCCAATTTCTTTGTTTTCAAACAACAAATTCCCGTTTATTTTTTTGATGAGTGTTTGATTTTCAGGTAGGGTATAGGGTTTAGTTAATTGAATAACGCGAATCGCGTTATTTTCAATTCGTTTAGATGCGCCACAAAAAAATGAAGTTGCATCATATAAATTACAAGCCACAATGATCTCGCTGGATAAAATGGCTTCATGCATTTGATTCACCAAATCATAATCTATGTTCCAGAGTGGAACTGAGTATCCTAATTCTGCAAAACGGGTGATGGTGAAAATCGTATTCTCAAGATGAGTATAAAGTTGTTGTTTGTTTCGGTGTTCCATATATATAACAGAAAGAATGGCAACGCTCGTAATAATCATAAAAATGATCATTGCAAGCTTGGTTGCCAACTTTTGTTTAATACTAGTGATCATGAGTTTGCCTCTATATCATGTTGCAAAAAAAAAATCGAAAATCGGTTAATTATCCTGAATCAACGGCTGAATAATAGTCATGGGCAATTGCAACGTCCGCATCATCATATCCTTGATTCTTGATCCCACTTCAGTGGGGGGAATAGGAATGATATTGGGATCTGAAGCATTACCAACAGCTTTTAACGGAATAGTAAGAAGATGGCCATCGAGAATTCTATTTAATAACGGCACATGCTGTATTACAAAATCAACACTTACAAAAGGTGCTACCAAAAAGAGCATATTGATCTCTTGCGTATTCAGGTCGATATCACCTTCACATGCAATATTAACAGAATCTCCTCTTAATATTGCTTGGTTAAGATATAACCGATTTTCATGAATTGATCCATTGAATTGAGCTTCTGTAAAGGTAAACCCATTTTCAACCAATTCAGTAAATCGGCTTTTGAATAATTCTGTAACATTTAACACCATGAATAATTTTGAAAGTAAATTATACCGATATATACGGCCATTCTGTGCCGTAACTTGAAATGTACCTTCAAATCCAGAAGGCAAATGTAACGACTGAATAGATATGTCTGAAATACTAAATTGGCTATCAAGTTGCAAGACACCATTGCCAATATTCATTTTTGGGTTAATGCAGTGAAGTATTTCCTCTATAGAGCCTGCTTTTACATTGGGTTTGACAACAATATCTATACCTTGAGAAGAAAAGTCAATGGATACAGGAACCGATATTCCGCAAAGTTTAGCTTTTGAAATATCCAAATACATGTGTTTGGAATTCAATTCAAGCAAGCCTTCAACAGACTCAAAATGATATTTCGATAGATCGACCGATCCAAATTCCAATTTCAATTTACCCTTAACAGAAGGCTGCCTGAACTGAACCTGTTCTGGGTTATGGGTTTGTTTATACCAATCCAATACAGAGCTTAACATCAGTTTTTTTCCTTGAAGAATCAGGTCAAATTGATGGGACTTTGAGCTCTCATCCAGATCAATATGGCCTTTGACATTGAACTGATCATCCCATAGAGAAAAAACAATCGTAGGTATATGAACCTGATTTTTTTTGCCATTCATAATAAATCGATGGATGGTCATCGGAGGCAGGGTTGCGTTACGGCATATGATTTCATGACCATACACTTCTCCTGATACTTCTGTAGGAATCCATGTTTTCAAAGGAACGTGGATATCCAGTTTCCCTTGAATCCAGCCTGAATCATATGGCCATGTTTTGAAAAATGAATTCAAGGTTATCAGAGATAACTTTCCTTCAAAGCTTACATCTATTGAATTTTTATGGATAATGCCTTGTAGTTTAGCATTTGAAACATCATCTTTAATGGAAAGAAATGGAATAGCGTAACTATCCCCTTTTTTTTCAATGGTTAAGCCAAATTTTGAATGATCATTTTTGCATATAGCATTCATCGTAAATTTTTTTTGTCGTGGAAACCATGTTATACTCGAGCCAGTGAACGTAATTGCATCATTTAACTGAACTTCACTTGTAAAAGAAAACTGTTGCGCAACCCATTTCAAAGTGTCTTTACCTGCTGTTGCATCAAAGTGAATATGGATCGTTTCATCACCTGTAAGATATCCTTTACAATCGCCATTAACCACCATTGAACTATCTAAAATTTGTGCATGTGCTTTTTGCATAGAAATGTGATGTTCATCTACAAAAACATTCGCTGAATTGATTTTTATACTATCGGGTGTATGACTGGTTTTGATATTGAATTGATCCAGATGCCCACGCATAGAATACTTCCATGTGTCCTTTGAAAAAAAAGCGCCATCAACCATTAGATCATCAACACGCAACAAACCATCAAGCAATGTCACATGGTTTTGTAAAAAGGAAAACTGATTATTTTTTTTTAAGATATCGTCAATATCTTTACTATGAACAAGCGCATTCTTACATGTAATTTTTAAATTAGGTTTATCTTGAAAATTCAGAACCGCATCAAGTTGTGAAAACTCAGATATTCCATAATGACCTTGAAACTGATTTAAAAAAAATTCTCGATTATGAACAGAAACCGAACCCTTATCAATTCGAATACAATAAGGTGTCGTTTTACAAAACAGATCGACCTGCATTTCTTTGGGTTCAGCATGTAACCAAAACCCATTTTCATTTTTATCAATGATGAGTTCACCTGTCGCAGTTCCCTGAATATCATTGACATGGGTAATAAAACGGGACCAGATATCTTGACGAAAGACTGGCTTTAATTCAGTGAACAAACCATCCAATTTTCCTTTAAATTCGCATTCTACATGAAAGTTTTTTTTTGGAAACAATAAGGCCAACTGAAGTGTACCCCGTTCTCCTTCAATCTCTCCTAAATGTGCGCGGATATTTTTTCCTTCAAGAACGCCATCTGAAAGTAAAACGTCCCCATAGACCTGATCAAGATGCAGCATTGGCTTGGGAACCACAACAAGGCCTTGTTCTAATATGGCTTTTAAAACCAGCGCCTTTGGGTTAAATCCAGTTGACGACATCAAGCCTTTGTATTCCACGCTGAGTTGAGGGATAAAGCCTTGTTGAACAATGTCAAGTATTCGGCTAAGCACTCGATGGTTGATAACGCATTTGATTTGTTTTACAGAATCAATATCCAGAGAATCACTGCTGAGCCTAAAAGAATGGACATGAGAAGCGAAATCAACATGCCATGTTCCTTTAAGATTCAGATTCGGATCCGTAACCTGTAGTTGATTGATATTGAGCGTTATAGCCTGCTTGTTTAAAATAATTTCAACATCACTGGTAATTTGATTTGTTTGGAAAAGCCCCGGCTCATCGTAGAATTCAGCAAACGGTAAAAATGCTGAACACTTGATCTGAAAACGATCTGTAGTGTAATGATTCAATTCTGCCCTAAGATTTAAGGATAAATCATACACTGGCAAATGAAACCGATGACACAGATCAAGCAGTATGGCATTGGGTTTTAAATGTTTTATATCCAAGCTGCCTTTCCCATGCATATCATCTCGTATCAATTCATATTGCATCTCAACGCTTTCGCAAAAATTGGAATTTCCAGAAATAGCGATGGTAATGTCGCGCTGGTTTATATTTAGCGTGCTGTTAATGTTTGAAAATTCCAGTGAATTCTTATTCTGTTGCCATACGAATTGTCCTTGGCTGATCTGAATATTAAATACAGAGGCTAAGTAGGAGATGTTAGAACGCAGTTTTTCAAGCATTGCTGATAATTGATTATGAGATGGGGTTGTAGAAACACAAGTGAATTGAGGAGATATCACTTGAATATCAGCAATCGTGAAATTGCCTTTGAACAATTCAGACAATTTGGGAAACACGCGGACAGATTCAATTTTTCCATACTTTTGCGAATCGATCTGAATGGTTAACTGATTCAGGTCTATATAAGGACGTGGAAAATAACGAATTTGAATTTCCTGAAAATGAACATGGTTATTCAGTTGTGTTGAGATATAATTTGCAATTGGATTTTTAATATGTTCCAATTGAACCAGCAATGGGGCAAAAATAACGAAAAGAATACTGCAGTAAGCCAATACTATAAAAAAACGTAAGGCTATAAACCCAATACGAGAAAAATAGTTAATGTTGTGAGGCATTCGTCATATTCAAATTTTGAATAAAAATTTGATGGCACAGGATGTGGTGAATCTATAAAAAACAATGGTTTCTAAAGTTGTTATCAATTTCTTTTTTTTGTAACAGATTGGTATAAGTTGGTCAATCTTAAACACACACCATACATGTAAAAGATGATTGAATCCCTCTCCTCAAACACGGGCACGCTCATACTCACAAAAAAAAAGAAAAAGTTGAAAATTATTCATGAGTTTGATAGGTAAAAAATGCACGAACCAAGGGCGGGGTATTAATCCCAATGCTGCACAATAAAACAGAACAAAATTCTCAGCAATATGCAATAATGTTTATTGGAAAACAGTTGAAGATTGCGGCGATTGAATGTGCGTTAGATCAAGTCAAATCAATTAAGGATCACGGATTAAACAGATGACACGGATTGTTCCGTTTAATCCTTATTATCGCTGAATCCGTGATTCAGACAAAGGAATAAAATCGCATGCAACCGGATGATATTATTATTCAAGGTGCAAGACAGCACAATTTAAAAAATATTCATGTTACCATTCCACGAAACAAATTAACAGTCATTACAGGGCTTTCGGGTTCTGGAAAATCTTCATTGGCATTTGACACGTTATATGCAGAAGGCCAGCGTCGTTATGTTGAATCCCTGTCAAGTTATGCACGTCAGTTTCTCGGTCAAATGGAAAAACCAGACGTGGATTTAATCCAAGGGCTATCTCCAGCCATTGCAATAGAACAAAAAACCGGCGCTCACAATCCCCGATCTACTGTTGGCACGATTACTGAGATATATGATTATCTAAGACTCATGTTTGCAAGAATTGGAGAACCGTTTTGTTATCAATGCAATCGGCCTATCAGCGCTCAAACCATCGATCAAATGATGGATCAACTTATGGCCTTGCCTGAAAAAACAAAAATCATTATTTTATCTCCTCTGATCACCCAGCAAAAAGGGGCGCATGATGCCTTGTTTAAACAACTGAAACGGGATGGGTTTGCCAGAGTGAAAATCGATGGGAATTTTATCAACTTAGATGATCCCGTTCAACTGAACAAAAATCAAAAACATACCATTCAACTGGTTATTGATCGATTGATTATCAAAGACGATATCAAAAACCGTCTTGCAGATTCACTCGAACTTGCATTAAAAAAATCCAATGGTATTGCACTGGTTGAAATTCCTGATGAAAAAACCATTTTGTTTAATGAAAAATTCACATGTGCTGAGTGTCAAATCAGCTATCCGGAATTTACGCCTGCTAGTTTTTCGTTTAATTCTCCGCAAGGCGCATGTACCGCTTGTGGTGGGTTAGGCTCAACAACAGATATTGATCCCAATCTTGTTGTGCCAAATAAAGAACTCTCTTTAAGAGATGGTGCAGTTTTGCCATGGGCGAATAGAGATTCCGTGTATTTTTCTGAATTTTTAGACGCGCTTACATCCTATTATCGGGTAAATATTTATACGCCGTATAAAGACCTTTCAGAACATTTTAAAAAAGTCCTGCTGTTTGGCTCAGGAACTGAAGAAATTCCTTTATATATAGAAACGAATGACGACAAACGAATTCGGTATAAAAAATCTTTTGAAGGTGTAATTCCAAATTTAAAACGCAGATATTTAGAAACCGAATCGCAACAAATGCGGGAAGAAATCAAGCAATTCATGAATTTCCATCCCTGTGAAGAATGTCATGGTTCACGGCTTAATCCATTCAGCCGCTCTGTAAAGGTTGGCGAACTCACCATTTCACAAATTACAGAACTCACAATTGATAAAGCCATTCACTACATTCAATCACTTGAGTTAACTGGAAAAAAACGGGATATTGGCAAACCCATCATCAAAGAAATCATGGATCGCTTGTCTTTTTTAGAAAATGTCGGGCTTTCCTATTTAACGCTGAATCGTTCAGCATCTTCATTATCAGGCGGAGAAAGTCAGCGCATACGACTTGCCACACAAATTGGTTCAAAATTAACTGGTGTGCTCTATGTTTTGGATGAGCCAAGCATTGGCTTGCATCAGCGGGATAATGCAAGGTTATTGGCTACACTGCAACACATGCGGGACTTGGGAAACACAGTTCTTGTTGTAGAACATGATACAGAAACCATTATGGCTTCGGATTATGTGATTGATATGGGACCCGGGGCAGGGATTCATGGTGGTGAAGTGGTTTTTTCAGGACCACCGGATGGCCTGTTAAATGATCCGAACTCTCTAACAGGTGCTTACATATCTGGGAAAAAAGAAATTGAAATTCCACAAACACGACGATCTTCAGACAAAAAGCTCATTCTTAAAGGCGCATCTGCCAATAATCTTAAAAGCATTGACGTTGAATTCCCTTTAGGTTGTTTGATTTGTGTCACCGGTGTATCAGGTTCTGGAAAATCTACCCTAATTTTAGAAACGTTATATCGGATACTATCCAGACATTTTTACCATTCTAAAATATCATCCGGTGCCTACAGAGATATTCTTGGATTAGAATATCTGGATAAAGTCCTTCATATTGATCAATCTCCAATTGGCAGAACACCGCGTTCCAATCCGGGAACTTATACCGGAATTTTTTCACATATCCGGGAATTATTTTCAAAAAGCCCAGAGGCACGGCTACGTGGTTATACACCGGGACGATTCAGTTTCAATGTGAATGGTGGACGGTGCGGTGCATGTACTGGAGATGGAATCATTAAAATTGAAATGCATTTTCTTCCAGATGTGTATGTCAACTGTGATGTATGTCAAGGGAAACGCTATAACCGGGAAACGCTTGAGATTAAATATAAAGGAAAGAACATTTCTGAAGTCCTTGAAATGACCATCAATCAAGCGGTGGTGTTTTTTGAAAACATCCCGCAAATTAAAAATAAGCTCATAACACTTATTGATGTTGGACTGGGCTATATTCAATTGGGTCAATCAGCAACAACGCTTTCAGGCGGAGAAGCGCAGCGGCTTAAATTATCAAGAGAACTCAGTAAAAAAGGAACTGGGAGAACAATTTATATACTGGATGAACCCACGACAGGTTTGCATACTGAAGATATTAAAAAACTGCTGCGTGTTTTAAATGAATTGGTAAATGCTCGAAATACAGTGATTATTATTGAACACAATTTAGATGTCATTAAATACGCAGACCATATTATTGATCTGGGCCCTGAAGGTGGAGATGAAGGGGGGCGAATTATCGCATGTGGAACGCCTGAAACAATCGCTGAGCATAAAGATTCATATACAGGAATATGGTTAAAAAATTATCTGTTAAAATAAGGTAAGGTAATCGATGATCACGTCATTAACATCAGGGGAACTCAGCAAACGAATTCGTTTAGACAATATGGGTTTAGATCCTATACTTCAAACGCTGGGTCATCTATCATTATCGGAATATTTATCTACCTTTCATATTAATCATAGTTCACCTATTCAATCCTCACAAGACCTTATTCAACTCGCTAGTCAATATACTCAACACTTACTTGGAGATGATTTAGCACAATCATTGAGCTTTACACTTGGAGCTTATCCGGTTCTACTAACAGCTAACCATCATGGTGTTGATTATGCGCCCTTATGCCTACATGGGAGCTTGTTATACAGCTTGGGTCTTAAATATCAACAAGACCAAAAATGTCCTACATCTAATACGAAACGCTGTGTCATTCCAGTGTTTGCTTACGGTTCTGTCCCTTTAAATAACAGTACCTATCCACGCGGAATCCTTTTGTCTAGAAAGATACGCTCTGGACGTTCTGTGAAAATAAATATTTTTCCAAGCAGACTCAATCGTACAATGGTGAGTGTTACGAACAGTTTTACAGAATCTTTAATATTCAATACAATTCGGGAGATTGATCAACTCCTACATAAAAGAACGATCTCTACTCCTGAGCATGACACCATACTTCAGGTATTAACAGAAGAGTATCTACGAAAAGATGTACTTCAGCAGACGAGTTATTCAGACCAATCCGTATTGCTAAATAACCGTTTGTGGAAAAAAATGTTTGCTGACTCAATAAGCCACACTATGCCACAGATGGTGTATTTAGAAATGGAAAAACTTGTCAGCTATGTACTCGAATTGGATATGAATAATCCAAATGCGTTAGTTTACCGGGTTTTTTTTGATAAAACCTTAAGAAATAGCATTTTCCATGAATTGGATGGTTATTATGGCTGCTGGGATTTAAAATCACTGATGGCTGTTCAATCAGGCCAGAGCGATAATACAACGTCGAATTCAGGCACGATGTTTTTTTGGGGAGTTGATTCATGTGGCCGGCGAATTCATTTACGTCTGATCGAAAAGTATAAACAGACATTTTTAACAGGAATGGATGATTCAGGACAAATTCATGAATACTCTTTTACGCCTAAAGGAATTGTTTATGCAATAAAACGCAAGTTATTGATTCCTTCATTATTAACCACTTTTATTGTTGTATCATTTGCCCGGGGATTCAAATGTTTTGGAGGTCCATGGCAGGTGACATATTTGCCTCGCATGCAATATGGATTCGTCAATGCGTTAATGAAATTTAAAAACTATGTAGATTGGGGAATACAACTATCAGAAATTCCCACACGGAATCTTATCGCGGGGCTGACAGTTGTTATGGCACTCTATTCGAGATACACAACCGGTGCAGGATTGATTGAAATTGCTACACATCATGGTTTAAATAATGATCACATTTCTCAGATATGCCAAATTAGCCTAAAAGATGCCATGAGCTTTTTTATTCTGTCGAATTCGAATAGTGTGTTGCCTGTAAATTTTGTAAAAACAATTCAACTCGATTTATAAAACGCCTTGATCATGGCTGCGTCCATTACTTTTTCTGAAAGATAATTTAATCATGCGTATTGATCTGATCGTTGGCGCACGGCCGAATTTTATTAAAGCTGCTCCTGTAATCGAACAACTAAAAATGCGGCAATTCAACTGGGATGTTCGCTTAATTCATACAGGTCAACATTATGATAACACGATGTCTGATATTTTTTTTCAGCAGTTAGACATACCCAAACCGGATGTGAATTTAGGCATTGGGTCTGGAAGTCATACTGTGCAGACAGCTAACATGATGATCGCTATAGAACAGGAATTTATGCGATATCGTCCTGATCTGGTCATGGTATTTGGAGATGTCAATTCAACATTAGCCGGTGCATTGGTCGCTTGTAAAATGCAAATCAAACTAGCTCATATTGAAGCTGGTCTTCGTAGTTTTGATCATCATATGCCAGAAGAATATAACCGAATACTGACGGATGCTGTTTCTGATTTTTACTTTACAACAGAATCAGATGCGACAGTGAATCTTCAAAGAGAAGGCGTGTCAACCGAAAAGATTTTTTTTGTAGGCAATACCATGATTGATTCTCTGTTCAAGTATATCCAGCGCGCTACCGAACTCAACATGCCTGAAAAATTGGGTGTATCTCCTGCAGGATATGGAGTGATAACCTTACATCGTCCAGAAAATGTTGATAATTCAACAAAGTTAAATCGCATTATAGACGTATTAACAGAAATTTCATCACGAATACCCATCATTTTTCCAATTCATCCACGTACAAAGAAAAATTTACAAAACCGATTATCTCATTGTTCTTCTATCCATTTAATAGAACCTCTGGGTTATTTAGAATTTATTGGATTAATTGCCAAATCCTGTATGGTGTTTACCGATTCTGGTGGAATACAGGAAGAAACAACAATGCTTAAAATTCCATGTATAACGCTAAGGAATAATACTGAACGTCCTATAACAGTTAAATCAGGTACCAATACGTTAACCGGAACGGATCGTGACAAGATCATTTCAGAAACCCAGCGTATCGTTAATGGAGAAAAAAAAATACCGGATACCTTTCCAGAAAAATGGGATGGATTGGCAAGCGTTCGCATTGTAGATAGTATCGAAAAATGGGCACATAACTAAGGAACAGGCATGCACTCTTTTTGGGTTCGTCGATTTCATTGGATAGAAATAATTGGCTTGGTATTCGCAAGCGTTGTGGTGTGTTTACTATACTCAAATTCCATGAAGGGTGGATTTACGTTTGATGATCTTGGGACGATTAAGCAAAATGAACATATACGTATTTCTGAGTTCAGTTGGAGCGGTCTTAAAGATGCAGCGTTGATGAGTCCCTGTAAAAATCGTCCAGTGTCCAATATCACTTTCGCGTTGAATTATTATGTTCATCAATATGACGTTGTTGGTTATCATGTTGTGAATCTTGTGTTTCATCTGATTACCGGTGGCCTTCTGTTTATTTTCCTGAAACACTTACTTAGAGCTGTGAATATCAGTCCGTATTCGTTTATTCCACTTGTTGTAACGACAGTATGGATGATTCATCCAATTCAAACCCAATCAGTCAGCTATATTATTCAACGCATGAATATTATGGCATCCCTGTTTTATGTATTGGCATTGATCAGTTATATCCGATTGCGATCATCACAACAATTGAAAATTCGGTTGGTTTGGCTTGTTGTCTGTATTCTTTCTGGAGTGCTTGCTTTTGGATCTAAGGAAATTTCTGCGACATTGCCATTTTTTATTGTCCTATATGAATGGTATTTTTTTCAAAATTTAGATACTCAATGGCTCCGTCGTCATGCGTATTTAATCATTATGTTGATCTTATGCATTGGTGTATTTATTCGATTATATTTTGGGGCGAACGCGATTCAGATCATTTTAGTACATTATGAAATGTTTCATGATAAAATAGCACAACGGGTGTTAACGCAATTTCGGGTACTTGTTTATTACCTGACTTTACTCCTTTTTCCAAAGGCTTCACGGTTGAACCTGGATTATGATTTCACTCCGTCACTATCACTAGTTGATCCGCTTTCAACTTTGTTGAGTTTAACCTTTATTATATCTTGTTTGGCTTATGCGTTTTGGATTGCTAAAAAATACCGATGGGTTTCTTTTTGTATTCTATGGTATTTTGGGAATCTCTTCATTGAATCCAGCTTTATTCGCGTTGAATATGTCTATGAACACCGTCTCTATTTACCTTCCATGATGGTTATTTTATTACTGGTATGGGTATGTTCAAGGATAAACGTAAAATTAGCTACAACTATACTGTGTATTGTGATTCCTCTGTTATGTATATGGACATTTCAACGAAACCATGTCTGGTCTGATGAATTATTGCTTTGGCAGGATTGTGTCCAAAAATCGCCTAACAAAGCGAGGCCACACTATAATTTAGGAATTATATTGGATAATCGGGGACAGTATCGTGAAGCATTACCTCATTTTTTTGAGGTGCTTCGTCTTAACCCTCAATACCCTGATAATTCCAATGCGATTGCAATGACTTTTCTTAAACTAAACCAACAAAAAGCAGCCATTACTTATTTTAAAAAAGCGATTGATGATAATCCATCAAATATGTTTGCATATAATAACTTGGGCGCCATATTGACCCGGTCGTCTGATGAATCTACTTTAAATGAGGGAATTTCTTATTATCAAAAAGTATTAAGCGTGTATAAAAATAATTTAACTACTCAATTTTTAGCAGTAATACATAATAATTTAGGATTGGCATTAGAAAGAAAAGGTCAACTAAAAGATGCGACTGAGCATTATCGAAAAGCAATTGTGATTGATCCGGATTTAAAGGAATCGTATTATTATTTAGGCGCAGCTTTATCTAAACTAGGGGAGTTGGATAAAGCCATTACGTATTATCATAAAGCCATAGAACAATTTCCAGATTATACAGATGCTTACTATGATTTGGGAAATCTGATGTTAATGCGTGGTGATATAGAAAATGCCCGTATTCAGTATGAAAAAGTGTTATCCCTTAACCCTAACATGGCCCAAGCTCATGTAAACTTAGGAACGATATGGCAACAGCAAGGGGACATAGCAAAATCCATTGAGCATTATGAACATGCCTTAAAGATGAACCCAAACCTCAGTGAAGCCCGCTATAATCTTGGAAATATTTATGCAAGTCAAAAAGAGTGGAGCAAGGCGTTCGTTCAGTTCAAAGCAATTGTAGAGATTCAGCCGGATTTTAAAAATACATATTATTTGTTAGGCGTTGTTTCCGCAAACCAGAATAAAATTGAGGATGCCATTACCTATTATCAATTGTTTTTACAACAGCAACCAGAAGATATGGTGACATATATAATTCTTGGGACATTGTTCGTGAAAAAGAGAGATATGGATGCTGCAATCCATTATCTGGAGCAGGCAATACAGCTTAACCCCATGATCGCCGATTCATATAATCAGTTAGGCATTGCTTATATTGGAAAACATGATTATGAAAAAGCGATGTTCAATTTTTCTAAAGCCTTAGAAATCAGTCCTGACCGACAGGATGTTATCCGAAATCTACAAATTGCTCGACAACTCAATGAAAGACAACAATAGATGAAAAATTTTTTCTATTCTTCTTGAATTGCTGATTGACAGGCGAGTGTGGAATTTATTACATATTTAATCTATAGTTTATAGTTTTTCAGAAAAGTATTTTGGCAAGGCAGCAGGGAGGAAGGCGTATACTTAATACGTCGACGACCGATAACGCAGCCAAAATCTTTTATGGAAAGCTATATCAACTCAGTTTACATTTAACCTCATTATAAATAAGGCAGGCTATGGAAGAAAAGCTACAATCTATTGATATTATTTCAGGTATTTTTGGAAAATCGGTTAAAAAAGTGATTGAACGAAGTACAAAAAAACCAGTAAAAATGTCTCCAACAATACAAAAAGTGCCTAAAATTTCATTAAGGCCGGATGTAGGTTGTTTTGTTCAGTTTTCAGGCGATTATAATGGACTTGTAGTGATGAATTATACTGGGAGTTCAGCCATGTGCCTATACAACAGTTACATGTTGGCAATGGGGATTCCTGAAGAAGAACTCGCTAAAGACTATACATCCAGCGAAGTACCCGACACTATCGGTGAAATTACGAATCAGATTATGGGCCAAGCCATGAACATGGTTGAAGAAAAATATTCTTTATCTTCTTTTTGTGGTCAACCCAAAGCTGTTGCTCTAAACAGCGAAATTACACTTATTATTGATTCAGACTATCGCGATAATCGCCGCCTTGTTTTTCAATTAGATACCACTCGATTTTACATGGAAATTGCTTTAGAAGCGACAGAATTTATTACATTATCAAAACTATAATTTCATCCTTTTTTATTGAGTTCATCTTCCATACGTTGTTTTACGGCTTGGTAAACTCGTATAACACTTGGTTCAATCAATTTGCCAATAAAAACTTCCACAATGTTGACTGCTTTTTTAACCACATAGTCAGGCAGACCCGGAAGATGATCAAGGGTAATCGCAAACGTTCCCTGAATTTCAACATTAGTGCCATGAGGTGCCTCATGATAATACGTGATGCCTTTACAATGGACGTGTTCGGTAAAATGATCTGCAATAATTTCCCATTCAATCGTAAGGTGTTCATGATCACAGATCAGGATTTCATTCCATCGGAGCATTGTAGGATTAATCACAGGCCTTGCAATAGCAGGAATTGCACCATCTCCATGAAAACGCAGATACCAACGAACACAATGGGGACTAATTTCAGTGCACTCTAAGGTTTTAATCAGTGTTACATTTGGGATATAAGGCTGAAGCGGGTCAAATTCCTTAGTTGTAGCTTCATAGGTCTGTCGTAATGGATAATTAAACGGTTCAACAATCGTAAATTGATACATAATCACCTCAACTTATGGTTATTTTCGATTTTTGATTTTCATTTCAAAAAGAAATATGCAATGTAATGCATTCTTTTGGAAATTACAAATCGAAAATCGAAAATAAACCGATTCCCTTGACAAACCCATTTCAAATTGTCAGAATAGAAGTATGAAAGAAACAGCTATACACTTCACAAATGTAACTTCTTTGAATAACCCCATAATGATTGCTGGTTTTTCAGGATGGGGAAATGCATTAGATATTGCTAAAGGATTGATGGATTACCTCATTCAGAAATTGTATGCAGAACCGATTGGCCATATCAATTCGGACATGTTTTATAATTATGGTGACTCAAGACCTATTGTTCATATTGAATCTGGAATACTTACGCGAATCACACCTCCCAGCGGTCGGTTTTATCTTGTAAAAAATCCAGAAGGGAATGACCTTATCTTATTTAGAGCCGATGAACCGAATTTACGATGGCTTTTTTTTATCGAAGAATTAATGTCATGGTGTGATCGTTTGCATATTCATACGATCATTACCCTAGAAAGTTTATATGATCATGTTCTTCATACTCAACGTAAGATTTCTGCAATGGCTTCCACTAAAACGATGATCGAACGGTTGAAACAAAAACATATACAGCTTATTTCTTATGAGGGGCCTTCTTCCATCCATTCTATGATTCACGCAGAATGTAAAAAAATGCAAATCCAATGCATTAATCTTTGGTGTCATTGCCCTTATTATTTAGAAGGAATCAATCATTATGGATTAATGGCATCTTTAGTGAGGTTACTTGGTGAATTGATCGATTTTCCAATTCATGCTGATGAATTGGAAAACAACTGGCAAACATTATTACAGCAAATTAATACTTATATCGCAAAAAATCCAGAGCTAATGGAAATTATTGAACAATTGCAGGAACATATTCAATCTGAATTCAAAGACAATCAACAATCGCCTTCCCAAAAAAAGGTTATTCAATTAAAAGATTACATGAATCCAAAATAGCCGAAAGAAGGGGGTTGAATAATGTCTGGAATTAATAAAAAGAGTCTATGGGTAGGCTTATGTTTAGTTGTTTTGATTTCAGTTGCTGGAATAGGAATATTTTTTTTAAACCAAAAAAAACCCGGAATCGTTATTGATCAGAGTGTTTCCTTTCCCGAGACATTTCATTTTTTTGAGCTTGGTGCAAATACCAACTTAAACCTATCTATTCGAAATAAATTAGAAGAAGAACTGGGTTCAGAAGCCATGCAAACTTGGGGGTACTTAGATATCCCAAAATTACAAAAAGAATTTATCCAGAATCACTTTCCTGCATTTGATCAATTACTTGGCTTTTTTTATCCGGATTCGACCATTAATACAGTGAATGATATCATTCATTTGACCTATCGGTATGCTACCAAAAAAAAACAACCTTTTTATTATGTTCGCTTGAGTTTTTCAAAATTCAATAATAAACCTCTATTCTTTCAAATTCAATCGACAAAAGATGCAGCATACCTGTTGGATGTACTCTTACAGAAATATGGCAAGCCCATCATCAATCAGGAAGTCGTTAAACAGGCAACGTTATCTGCATGGGAATTCAATCAGGACATTCTCATATTAACCCGAGTACCCAATCGTTTTGCTGAAATCGAATTTCATGTTACCATATGCTACACAAACAACATGCAACAGTGTATTAATAAACTCCAACAACAACTGATTCTCAATAAAAAACAAATTCAGGATGCAGCAAGCAAGGCATTTTAACCCATTTAAAAGAGTGACAAACCATGAACACAAATGACTTAAACATGACAGAAGACATCGAAGAATCTGAACAATCTGAAGAATCCAAACAATTTGCTGATTTAATCAATAGTTATGTACCGCTCGATAGAGAAGATTTTCAATTAGGAGAACGTATTCAAGGTAAAGTGATCGCTATAAGTAAAGAAAGTGTTTTTATTGATACAGGGACTAAAATCGATGGTGTTGTCGCTCGATCTGAATTTCTAGATGATCATCATAACGTAATGTGTAAGGTAGGCGAAGACCTTGAGCTTTTTGTAGTAGCGGTACACGATAATGAGCTTATTCTTTCAAAGTCCTTTTCTTCAGGTGCAAGTGCATTGAAACTTCAGGATGTATATCGTAAACGGATTCCAGTTGAGGGAAAAGTCATAGAGCAGTGTAAAGGCGGCTTTCATGTAGAGCTTATGAAAAAGAAGGCATTCTGTCCGATAAGTCAGATCGATTTGAGAACCGCTGCTGATCCTGAATCGTATATTGGAAAAACCTATACATTTCAGATAACAGCTTATGAAAATAAGGGTCAAAATATTGTTGTTTCAAGACGGTTGCTTCTTGAAAAAGAGTTCAACGCTGCTAAAAAAGAATTTATGGAAAAAATAACTAGCGGATTTATCACTGAAGGTGTGGTAACGAAAATTATGCCATTTGGCGCATTTGTTGAATTATTTCCGGGTGTAGAAGGATTGATTCATCTATCGGAACTCTGCTGGTCTCATATTCAAAAGGTTGAAGATGTTGTTCAGACTGGAGAAAAAATTAATGTTAAAGTCGTTCAAATCGAATACAAAGAAAAATTTGCAAAAATTTCTTTATCGCTAAAACAAACGGAAAAAAATCCTTGGGATGAAGAGATCAACAGGCTCAATGTAGGCGATTACGTGTCAGGAAAAGTGACGCGGCTAACCGATTTTGGCGCATTTGTCGAAGTAACCAAAGGACTTGAAGGGCTGGTACATATCAGTGAAATGAGTTATACAAAACGGGTATTAAGACCTGAAGATGTCGTAAAAATCGGTGACCGGATTAATGCAATCATTGTCAAAATGGATACTAAAGCGCGTAAGCTGTCGTTAAGCATGAAAGACGCTGAAGGCGACCCATGGATGGATATTGATCAAAAATATCAGAAAGGCCAACAAGTTAAAGCACGGCTGGAACGAAAAGAAACCTTTGGGTATTTTTTTAGTCTTGAACCCGGAATTACTGGATTGCTCCCTAAAACCAATATGATCAAAGCATTTGAATCTCAACCCGTGATGAATGTCAATGATGTTGTTGCACTGGTGATTGACCAGATCGATATAGAACAACGAAAAATAACCTTAACTCTCTCATCAACTGATGAGGACTGGCAATCCTATGCAAGCGATCAGAAATCCTTGGGAAGTTTAGGAGAAAAAATGATCCTTTCTATGCAAAAAAGACCTGCAAGAAGACGGATTGTTAAATCTTAAGAAAAGTAGCAATATTTTCCAATACTTTTTCAGCATCTTCAATCGATTTTGCAGAATGGACGGTATAAGATGACTTTTTTTGGTTATCATCAAATATAATACCCAATTCAGGGGTTAATGGATTGATAATTTTAACGATTTGTCTAATACCAATGAGTTTTAGATGATACATCACTTTTCGGATATGAAACAAAAATTTTTTATCATATTCTGGATTGAGTTGCGAAATATCACAAATAAAATCAAAATCAGGTCGGAGATTTGGTATCACTGTTAAAATACTGTTTGTTGCGGATTTGGCGCCACGATAATCAATATTTCCAGCGAGTTGAAAATACAGACAGTTCTTTTTTTCATCAACTTCAGTGGTCCATTGCGTTTTTCCTTTTTTGCCTGATTTGGTGAGTGGAGGTCTTTTTTTACATTGGCTAGATAAATGGGTAATTCGTTCCTGAGCCAAGTTTAATTCTTCTTCAAGCCGATTGATTTCTTTAATTAATACTGGTGCAGCTTTTAATACGAGATCAATATCTTTAATGTCTGCACGTATTTTGTGTTTAAATTTTGCTTTTAATTCTTCAATATCCATTGTAGTACAGTTTTCCTCCGACTCAGTATAAAGCTTTTGTTGCAATTTTTGTTTATTTTGTGTTTAATCAAAAATATGATTTTATGAAAAATGTTTTATTGTTTATCCTATAGGTTAGGATCATTTCAATTATCAATAAAAAAAATTAAACGAAAACACATTAATAGTTGGTCTTGACTATGCATCATACAGATAAAACAGGATATTTAAAAATTATTTGTTTTGAGATGAATCATGAACCCTTTGCCATTCCTGTTCAGAATATTCGGGAAGTGAATCGCATGGTGCATTTACAAAAAATTAAAAAAGCCCAACCCTATGTATTGGGTTTAATTAATTATCATGGTTGTCTTACACCTGTTCTTGATTTAAGAATGTTGATCAATTCAGAGCCTTCTATTCTTACCCAAAAATCACTATGGATTGCTGTGAATTATGGTCAGGATTCGGTCTGCTTAGTTGTCGAATCCATACGTGGTTTTATGAATATCGATTTGAAAAATTTATGTTCCATGCCAACGTTAGTTCAAGCTAAACATATTGATTTTTTACTCTATTTTGCAAAAATGAACCAAGAATTCATTCCAATTATTGATGTTACTAAATTACTCTCGGTTAAAGAAAAACAAATCTTAGTTAGTATGGTTACGGAATAAAAAAGGTGTAAACCATGCGTGATTATTTTCAGGATATTATTCGTTTTTTAGAAGATAAAACAGGTTTTTTTTTTGACGAAATGGGCAAGTCAAAGGTTTCAACTATTGTTAAAGACCGTATGCGATCTTTATCGCAAGCTACCTTACAGGGCTACGTTGAATATCTTATATCTGCAAATGGACTTGACGAACAAAAAATATTTCTTCAATCGATTTTAATCGGAGAGACGTTTTTTTCACGCAATATTGATCATTGGTTAGCGTTTAAAGATATTATTCTTCCAGAAATACTCAAGTCAACTCAAGGTCAAAAACAAAAAATCACGATATGGTCAGCAGGGTGTTCAACAGGTGAAGAGGCCTATACGATTGCCATCTCAATACTTGAAATGCAAAAATCTATTGAACATTGTAATGTTGAGATTATTGCTACAGATATCAATCAACGATCCTTAGAAAAAGCGCGTCATGGAGTTTATAATAAAAATTCGTTTAGAGGTGTAGCAGACCATTGGATTCAACGGTATTTTATTGAAAAAGAAAAGGGGTATTATTCTATTCATGACCCTATTCGAAAAATGGTTCAATTTGAAAGGCTTAATTTGATATCTGCTGATTCTTTTCCCGGAGGCTATGAATATTTTGATGTCGTTTTTTGCAGAAATGTACTGATGTATTTTAAGCCGATATTTATCGAAAAAGTAATCGAAAAAATTACAGACCGTCTTAAAGTTGGAGGCTTTTTTTTGCTTGGACATGCTGAAAGCAGTTTTGTACCCAGAAATCAATATAAACCCATTTGTTATGGAAAAGCATTTATTTTTCAGAAACAAGAGATAGAAGAAGTTACGCAAGTATCAAGAGAATCCTACACAAATGACACTGATGATCTTATAGTTAAAAAAGGTACAGATATAACCGATGAACTAGACTATAAAAAACCGATAAGCCAGATCAGTGTTGATCAGGCTGTTGAAACACATCGGGCAAAAACCCAAAATTTGTCTGCTCCCCCTTACGAATACCAATCAGCCATCAATTTTTATTTGGCAGAAGATTATGAGCCTGCATTAAAAATCATTAATCAACTTTTTTCTTATGAAGCATTTACGTTTGATTATCTCATTTTAAAGGCATTAGTTTTGATTGGCATGTCAAATCTAACGGATGCAGAACAATGTCATGTTGACCTTTTAAAGCTCGATGATATTTCACCAGAGGTTCAAATGATCAAAGGGTTAATTTTAGAATTAAAAGGAGATACTCTCTCTGCTGTTAAGGCATATATTGCCTGTACGTTTTTAGATAAACAGTTTTTTGCTCCTTGGTTTAGGATGGCACATCTCTGTCAATCCAAGGGACAGTTTGAAAAAGCATATCGGTGTTTTACAAATGCATTAAATGTGTTATTTGCGGATAATAAAGAACGCATTAAATTGTTTTGTGGTGGATTGTCACAAAGTGTATTGGAAGATATATGCAAAAGACGATGCAATTCAATCAAAACCAAATAATTCCTGAAAATTCTATGGACAATCTGGATAAACTAGAAAGTCTTAAAAATAAACTGGAAAGTCTTAAAAACAGTTTTGACTTGTCCATTTCTGAACCTATTGAAACAAGTGTTAAGGAATACAATACCTACTTATCTTTTCAATTGGACAATGAATGTTTTGCATGGCCAGTGATTCATTTAACAGAAGTATTGATCAACCAGCGAATCATCCTGATTCCAGCATCTGTTAAAACGATTTATGGGGTAATCAATTATAAAAATCAGGTCATCCCTGTGATGAATTTACATCAGGCATTGGGCATAAAACATAAAAAACCCGGGGAACAGAATATTATTCTGGTTACCAAAGGCGTATCTTTTCAATTTGCCTTTAGTGTTGATGCGTTAAAAAATATTCTGTCTTTGGAAATTGATGACATTAAATCCAAACCCCTGTCATTGAATCCAGAAATATAAAAAAA
>PDZT01000308.1 GCA_002753105.1 Deltaproteobacteria bacterium YD0425bin50
AAGCAATTTATTCACCAATTGATCTGTTCAAAAAACAAAAAATACATCAATTATTGTAAATAATGAACTTTATCATATGAGATAAATTAGAGTCAATTCTAATGTTATGTATTATGTAACTATAAAAGAGATTGAACATAAATTTAAGAAGTGGTATCTGAAATATGAAACTTGCCGATTTTCAGATATTCAATTTGGCCTTGATCTTCGTTTCGGCCACAATGTAGGGGCGATGCTTGTCATCGCCCTTTTGGAGGGCGAACACAAGGTTCGCCCCTACAATTCTGTTACAGCACGAATAATGTATAGCCGAAACAAAGATCAAGGCCTATGTATCAACTAACCCATATATGTATGTTTGGAGCAATAAAACCATGTATTGTAAACAATGCGGTTTTCATAATGCAGAAGGCGCAATTCAATGCCATATTTGTGAATCTGATATTCCTCAACAACATGATTCTAAAGATCAGGTAAACATAGTTGTTGATTTAATGAAAACACCTTTACTGTCCATTATTGGTTCCATGAAAGGGCTGAATATAGTAACAAAAGTGTTTTCAATTCTGATTGTATCTATTGTTTATCTCATAAAAAAAATCCGGCGAAAACCCTTTTTAACCCCATTAATGAACAGTAGGCTTCCCAAATATCAACTCATTGATTTGGAATCCATGAAATCAATGCATTCACGATCATTGAAATCCACAGAATCCTTTCTTAAACAAAAGGGTTTTCAACCATTTATAGATATTGAAAGTTACCACACAGTACAGGGAATTATCGCGAGAACAATGGTTCACCCGGAATTCAATGTTTTTGCAAAAATTATCATTTTAAGGGCAACTCAAAAAGTGTCCTATGTTTCGTTTTCGGCAATTACTTTAGGAAATCGCTATGTTGAAGTGGATAACACGTATGGATTGCCCATTGACTATCCCCAGAATTACACCATTCTTTTTTTACCCAAAACTTCATTAGAAAAAGCATACACTGTATTTTTAGATATTCTTCAGCAACAAAAAGAAATACCATTGAATATTCCACTCAAGCCTTTTCTGATGCACATGTCCACTGTTCAAAAAACATCTATTGAGGAGGGAATCCGACAAGGATTGTTTCAAATTAAATCCAAAGGGCCTGATTCTCTCTTCAGGGTATCCATGTGTTTTTATCACCCTCTGAGAATCGCGACCCGAAAATGTTCTGGATGCAACATATATGTATGTGACGAATGTTATACTGCTTATCAGAATCAGTATTTTTGCAATCAGTGTTTACCTCTGCATACTCAAAATCAGCCTATAGATGCAGACGATTCTAAACTACCGGTTCACTATGCAGGATTTGCGATTCGAACCCTTTCAGGAATGATTGACTGGTGTATTATTGCTAGTTTAACCATAACAATCGCCTTGCTAATTCGATATTTCACTCAATACAGCCTCCCACAATCTGGGCTTTATATTGCTGTTGCTCAGCTCTTTTTTGTTGCATTTTCAATTTATTATTTTACGGTTCCACTTTATCGATATGGGCAAACTACAGGTCAAAAATTACTAGGACTGCATGTAGTTGATCAGATTGGAAGAAAACCCGATAAAATTTCGAGTATTGTACGATTGTCATACCATATATTTTCATGTTTGTTTCTATTACCCATGATCGGGTATGTATTTGTTTTATTTAGGAAAAAAAAACAAGGTCTGCACGACCAGCTTGCTTCAACGTATGTGATCACCCATCGATATGTAAAAACAAAAGCCTTCGCTGCATGGACGTTTCTAATCCTTATTCCCGTTGCTATCGGCTGGATGATCTATCCGTATGTCATGGATTTTTTACCACTCTATTCTGATGGAATCAAAGAACACATTAGTTTACAACCCAAATGGGTATATCCACCAGATTCAAGTGATAATCAATATGCGATATCATCGTTTTATATCTATGATGATCGCCATTGTTTAGTATCTACAGCGACATCGTTAAGTTCATTGGATATGACTTCTGGTAAAATTGTATGGACATCCACAGAGCTTGCAAAGTCGAGCATCCAAACAAATTCTAAAAAAATACATAATTCACCGGTGATTCTTCTTCAGTCGAATGACGCCAATCTGTTTTTGATACGTATTGTTCCAGAAACCGGTCAAGTGCTTTGGAAACAACAACTTCGTCAGATGTATGCCAATGTGGTGATTGATTCTGAAAATATTGCGGTATATGGCGGTAATATATTGATGTTATTTGATATTGATGGGAAAAAACGATGGGAAAAAACATTAGACCAGCCACTACAAGAAGAAGATGGATATGTGATTTTCAATAAACATCTTCTCATGTCTTCATACACAGGAACTGACACGCTGTTAACCTACATTCAACTTGAAACAGGCGATATTCTATGGAAACAAAAAAATGCGTTTCAACCATCCTATGCGTTAGGTAACGGCTATCAATGTGTTTATACGCCTGATAATAAAACCATGTTGATGTATCTACCTGACCTTAAACAGATGTGGGACTCTCCAAAAAATTTCTATATTACGGGAATCGATTCAACACCATCAGACTCAACACAGCTTCCTTTATATTTATATGCGTCAAAAGGAATCATTAAAACACAAGACGGCTCTATAGTGTTTTCATATCCAATGAACAGCTACTTATCCTGCCTAACGAATAACGACATTGTACTGATATCTAGCGCAACAACATCTTGTGGATCATTCACAACACCAAAAAGAACTGCGTATTTAGCAGATAAGACGAACGGTCAGATTAAAGCCAAAATAAGCGAAAACAGATGGATTCATCTGGGGTATCTTTATGAAGATGAAACCCATATTTATCTATCCGGCAGAATAAAAACAGGACGAAGCCTTTCGACACTCCTGATTGCGATCAATAAAACAACTTTAGAATCTCATGAATACCCTATGGGTGTCTTAAATCTGTTTCCATCAGGATTAAAACGGATTACAGAAAATCTTGTGTTTATTGCCACATATAAAAATGTGGGTACGTATGTTTTGGCTGAGACTGCCGATGATTAATGCCATTAAGGGCAAAATAAGAACTGCTAGACTTTAGACTTGACATTATTATTTTAATTGATCATTAAATACTAAGCAATTGTGTATTTTTTTATTAACAAGCTATCAACAATTTGGGTATATGAGTTTCATATTCGTAAAACGTTCGATCTGTTTCTTTCTTATTGGACTATGTATTTCAATCTATTCGATTCAATTGAGCATGGCCCATGACCCAGTGTCACAGTATCCTATTTCCTTAACCCCTGAAGAAACTGCATTTCTATCACAGATTAAAGAAGTCCGAGTGAGTGGCCCTTTAGCATTTCCGCCGTTTCATTTTTATGATGACACAGATCAGGCTAAAGGTATTGCTATTGGGTATATGAACTATTTTCAAGATCAGCTTGGCTTATCTTTTGTGAACTTCAAACAAAAATCATGGACAGATGTGTTGGATAAAGTAAGCAAGAATGAACTGGATGTGATAGCTTGTGTAGCCAAAACACCTGACAGAGAATCGTTTTTACTGTTCAGCGATCCTTATCTTTCATTTCCTTTAGTTATTATTACCCGAAAAGATGCGCCATTTATTAGTGGTATTAAAGAGTTATCAGACAAAAAAGTCGCATTTATTGAAAAATCCATGACTTATGATAGGTATTTACGTGATAACATGAAAGTTCAACCCATCTTTGTAAACACGTCAATTGATGCTTTAAAATTAGTTGTTGCAGGTACAGCAGAAGCTTGTATCGAAAATTTAGCTGCGGCTACCTTTCTGATAGATAAGCATGGGTTGACCAATTTAAAAATTGCCGCACCAACATCATTTGATCATTATCAATTATATATTGGCATTCGAAAAGACTGGCCAGAATTGGTATCCATCATTAATAAATTACTCAAAACCATTTCCCAAAAAGAACATACACAAATTCGGTCCGAATGGCTTTCAGTTCGTTATGAGTATGGGATAAGTTATCATGACATTTTTCTTATAGCTAGTATGCTTACCGGTCTTGTTACTGCATTTTTATTAGGTTTGTTCCTCTGGAACCGACGATTAAAACGAGAAATCCTGTTGAAAACGAAAGTGCAGGCTACACTGGAAAAAAGTGAAGCCAAAAATCGAGCCATCTTAAATGCCTTGCCTGATCTCATGTTTCAAGTCAACCGTGAGGGACTCTATATTGATTACAAAGGAAATATATCAGACCTTTATTTATATCCAGAAATGTTCATAGGAAAACGGATTGCTGATGTGATGCCGGAGAACATCGCTCAATTAGGTATGAAATACATTCAACAGGCATTAGATACAAAATCTTTACAGGTATTTGAATATAATCTGACGATTGAGAATAAAGAATCACATTTTGAAGCGCGAATGGCGGTTTGTAGCGACGAAGAGGTTTTAATTTTAATTCGGAACATTACCGAGCGAAAGCAAATGGAGGAATCACTTAAACTTGCAAAAACTGAGGCGGAATACGCAAGCAACGCTAAAGGTCAGTTTCTTGCCAATATGAGCCATGAAATTAGAACGCCATTAAATGTGATTATGGGCTATAATGAACTGCTTAAAAAAACCGAATTAACCGAAGTTCAAAAAGAGTATCAAGTCAAAATGAAGTCAGCAGGTCATTTGCTTTTAGGCATTATCAACGATATTCTGGATTTTTCAAAAATTGAATCTGGAAAGTTTAAGTTGAATTATACCCCCACCTTAATTTCAGATATTACCCCCAGTTTATCAGATATGTTTTTTAAACAGGTCAGTGAAAAAAATTTAACTTTTTCTGTTATTCTTGATCCACAAATTTCAGGATATTATCTTCTTGATTCATTACGATTGATCCAAATTCTCATTAATTTGTGCAGTAATGCAGTTAAAT
>PDZT01000309.1 GCA_002753105.1 Deltaproteobacteria bacterium YD0425bin50
GTTGGACGGCGTTTAGTCCGCATTTTAATTGGTTCTTCGTTTTCTGCACGATAGTGCTTAGTCCAACGCTCAAAATGAGCGGTTGCGCCGTTTAGGCGCAATCCGCTCCATTTTGATGGTTATACGGCGATCAGTCCGTTACTCTTTCTCTCTGGAGCTTCACTCAAAGCTCTCTTTAGCCTCAGCTTTGTTTTTTTCGCTCTTATGCAGAGTCTCTTCGCTTAAAACTCCAGCCGTCCGACTCTATTTTGAGCTAACCGTTCTCAAATTCCGAACTCTTTAGCCTCCGCCGTTCTCTCTTTTCTTACACCTCACTATTTTCAAAGCGAGCGGTTAGCAACTCCACATGCGCTAATCGCACATGTGCATTCAAGAGGAAACCATCAAATTTTTGATCCATACACGATCATGGATCCATATAACTGGCTCAAAAATTCAAAATTCTTGTTTCATAGGAGTCCGTATTTCTATCTCCCGTTATCGTAAGCGTTTCTCGTATCGATAGCCGATAATGTTGGGTTGCACCCCAACCTACCAAGCTGGTTCTCTTTGTTATATTCAACCCTGTTTCTTCCTTTATTTTTAGCATCATAGAGATATTGATCCGCATATCGTAACAATTCTTGCCAAGAATTATTATTTTCCGGCATGACAGTATGCGCCCCAAGACTCAATGTGACATAGGGAGCAACTTTGGAGCGTTCATGTACAATAGATTCGGATTGGACTGCTTGTAAGATGTTTTCTGCGATTTTCAGGGCGCCATCAAAATTTGTTTCCGGCAGAATACAGCAGAATTCCTCTCCTCCATAGCGCACGACAAGGTCTGTGGGGCGTTTAAGTGTCTGCTGTATGATGCCCGCTATTCGTTTAATACATTCATCCCCCATAGCATGACCATAAAAATCGTTATAATGTTTGAAATAGTCGATATCTGCCATAATCATAGACAGTTCTTTTTTTGTCCGTAATCCTCTGCCCCATTCTATTTTTGCAACTTCCTCTAATTTTCGCCGGTTTGCAATCCCTGTCAGCGGGTCTGTGAGCGATAGATTCTGTAATTCATTGACTAATCTATCCTTAAAACCATTCATGTATTCCAGATCATCCTTTTGCTTTTTTAACGTCATGAGAGAATCTTCGAGTTGACGTGTTCTTTCCGCAACAATTTTTTCAAGATTATCGTTCATATGCCGCAGTTGTTCGATGAGTCTGATTTTCTGCATTTCCAGATCATAGGCTTCAAGGGCGCGTTTGATCGACACCAGCAAGTCAATGGGGTCAATCGGTTTGGTCAAGAACTTATAGATTTTACCTTCGTTGATGGCTTCGATGATGTCGTTGACATCCGTATAGCCGGTCAGCAGGATGCGAATAGTTCTGGGAATCAGCGGAATCGTCTGTTTTAAAAATTCCACCCCCATCATCACCGGCATACGTTGATCCGAAAGAATCAGATTGATTCGCTCCGGCTGCGGATCCTGATTGATTATCGTTAAAGCTTCAACTCCATTGTTGGCTTTGACGACATGATATTCCTTTTCCAGTATCAAAGTCAAAGCTTCGAGATTAACCAATTCATCATCTACCACCATGATAGTGTAAGTCCTGTCAGCTTGTTTTTTTGTTTGAATCTGTTTGAGTTTTTCTTTATTGATGACAAGGTTCATGACGTTCCTCTTTCTATTGATTCTGCGTGTAAGGCAGAAACACTGTTGCAATCGTGCCCTGACCAATGTGTGATGCTACTTCAATGCGGCCCTGATGCTTTTCAATGATCCCATAAGAAATGGACATCCCCAGTCCAGTTCCTTGACCAACGGGTTTAGTGGTAAAAAATGGCTCGAATATTTTCCGCTGCACGTCCGGGGTCATTCCGCAGCCGTTGTCCGCAATGGATACCAACAGGCCGCGATCTATCATATGAAGCCGTATTACAATCCGGCCAGGTATTGAATCATTCATTTCTGTCTGGCGTTGCCGAATAGCCTGACAGGCATTGACTATGATATTCAAAAAGGCCTGGTTGAGCTGCGCCGGATAACAGGCTAAAGGTTGGACGTTGGCATATTCAGTGACAAATTCGATCTGATCCTTTGGATATTGCGTTTTGACCATTCGTACTGTGGAATCCAACGCATCCGCAATCTGAATCTCCTGTTTTTCGGCTTCATCCAACCTGGAAAAGAAGCGTAAATCCTGCACAATAGTTTTAATGCGGGCGCTGCCCTCCTCGACATGGGTGATGGCTTGGTGAAATCTGGCGAAATGTTCTTCAAAATATCGGAGGGTATCCGCATCACTGCCGCTCAGCATTTCTAACACCTCGGCTTGAAACTCCGTCATGTCGTGTTCCAGAGTCCGGGAACTTAACGACACAAAGTTGGTGGGGTTATTGATTTCGTGAGCAATGCCCGCAACCATTACGCCAAGTCCAGCCATCTTTTCCGACTGAATCAATTGGGTTTGCGTTAATTTAAGCTGAACGTGTTGCTGTTCGAGATCGTGTAATGCCTGTTGTAATTCTGCTGTACGTTCTTTGACTTTCTCTTCTAATTGAGCATAGAGTTTGGCATTTTCAATGGAGATGGCGATCTGGCCGGATAGCATCCTCAAGAGCGCTATGCGCTCAGGTAGAAATGAGGCGGTAATTAGATTATTCTCAAGATAGACGATGCCGCCCATGCGTCCATGCTGGATGATTGGGTAACAAAGCACGGATCGCGGTTTTGTTCGGATGATATATGGGTCATTGATGAATAAGCCATCGCGCGTGGCATTATCCAGCAGGACCGGCTTTTGGGTGCGAATAACATAACTGATAATCTGCTGAGATACGCCGATTGATTCTATCAGCGGTTGAGAATGCAATACCGTGATGGTTTCCGGATTAGCTTGACCTTCGGCTTCGATTACCCACTGATCCCGCTCGTTGATCAGGATCACGCCGCGCTCGGCGCCAGCACTTTCGAACAGGATTTTCAACAGTCGTTCGAAGAGTTTAGCCAGTTGGATCTCACTCGAAATGGTCTGTGAAGCTTTCATTACACTGGAAAGATCCATCTGACCGCCTGTCATATTGTCTTTTTGTGAGCTGGTAATAGTCTCAGTCACCTTTCCCTGAACAGGTTTATGACCATAGACACGCAAATCAGGATAACGTTTCTCCAACTGGTATAATTTGGCTTTCGCTCCCCAGAGTTGATAGCGGTAATAGGCTTCCAATAGGTAAATTTGAGCAATCTTTTCCATACCTTGCGAGAAATAAAATTTAGCCGCTAATTCATAAGCCAATCCCTCCTCCACGAGATAACCATTCTCTTTTGCCCCGGTAATGGCTTTTTCATATCCTTTGGCAGCTTGTTCGAATTGTCCCGATATGCGCGCCTTTTCGGCTTCCACCAGGTCATATTTGTGGCGATAATTCATTGGAGCGTGTTCAGCCCATAATTTGAGCAATTTCACTTTTTTGTCTAAATCCGGACCTGTTTTGCCCAACATGATTTCCGTCAAAGCTGCATATAAGCAATATTGCATCAGTGGATGACATCCAACGAGCAAATAAATATACTGTTCTGTCTGCTCAACGTATTGCCCTGCCTGTTCATATGCTTCAAACAGATAAGCCAACATGATTTTACAAAAACCATACATAGCTCTTCCAGCATAATGACCGCTTAACTCTGTAACCATCTTTGTTTCGTCATAGACTCGCCCTTTTAGTTCAATAGGGTTTTCAGGTATGCCCTGCAGATTTAACACCATCTGATAGAAGGCAAGCGTATAATTGAGTATACCCGCTGCACGGACGCGCTCCTTGGATTCCACATAGCGCTCAAATTCTTGCCGTAATTTTTCCAGTTCCCAGCCAAAGCAAGTTATCATTATGAGATAATTGGTGATTGCATAAGAGGCAAACTCCAAATCTCCTGCTTCTAAAGCAACCTGATAACCTTTTTTTAACGGTTCAGCAATATTCGGGATATATTCCTTCCATGGAGCGATATAAGCATAGAAGTTATTAATTACGATCGGCTGTTTACGCAGTTGTCGGGCTTGAAGTTGTTTTGCGAATAAGCCATGGCGATAACCAGCCGAATAATCAGCTACTCCAGGATCACATAAAATCAAACCATAATTAACATACGCAACCGGCGTATCCGGGGCATTCCCATATTCAATGGATAGCGCTATCCCCTGGCAGGATATTAAGGGAAATAGTATGGGGCGTCCAAAATAACTCAGGGGTATCATACGAGTTAATATCCGCATGGCGGCAAGTTTCAGTGGATCGCTCATCAGTGGTAACGCTAACAATTCATCCGACGAGTAATCTGCTAACGTATGAGCGGTTCGATCAATCCATACTCTTACCTCGGCATGATCCGGATGAGGTGGTAACTCTACCCCTAATAAACGTAAGCATGTCAATCCCAAATCGACTCCTTCGACAAAACGGTTCTGCGTTGAGTAAACCTGAAGTTTAGTTTCATAGACCCGTATCTTATCCATCAGGGTTTTTGATTTGTCTATTACGATCCCGATGTATTTCTCTATCATATCATTGTCAGCATTTAAGTAAGCTATTACGGCTGCTTCCTGATATACTTCCAAGCTTAGCGCATAGTTATCATCCCAACTCGATTCACCGAGTAACCGTAGCGACATCCGATAAAAATCATACGCTGCCGCTGAGGCATTGGCTTCACTCGCCCTACGACCTGCCAGATGATTTAATTTTGCTAACTCCAAAATTTCTGAACGATTGTTTATTGTGGGCAATCCTTTATTCAAATGTTCGACAATTTCAAAGATATGCTCTTCAGGCATCCTGTTTGCCAAAAACAACTTTCCAATTTGCCAATGTAACGCTGGACGTTCTGATTCTGAAATGAGCCCATAAGTGGCTTGTTGTACCCTATCATGGACAAAC
>PDZT01000310.1 GCA_002753105.1 Deltaproteobacteria bacterium YD0425bin50
GCCTATTGATTATCTTCGGGAGCTTCAATTCCGCGATCCTCATAGTAAAGAATTGCAACTGTTTTTAAATCTCATGACCACCAATGAAACGTATTTTTTTAGAGAATTTGAACAATTAGCTGTTTTCGGTGAGCATTGCTTAGAAGAGATTTGTAAAAAAAAACAGGAACTATCGAGTTATCGTTTGCGAATATGGGTTGCAGGATGTTCTACCGGTGAAGAAGCCTATACAGTTGCCATTATTCTTCAGGAAATGCTTGAGGATTTTGATAAGTGGTACATTACCCTTTTAGCCAATGACATCAACACGACTGTTCTTGAGTATGCAAAACGGGGCGTGTATGAAAAGCGTTCGATTAAGGATGTGCCTTTAGAATATTTAGGAAAATGGTTTACTCCGCTTAGTGACGAAAGATACCGTATCCGGAGTACCATTAAAGATATGGTACAATTTGAACAGATCAATTTTATGGATACTAGCTCAATGTCACATATATCTAATATGGATGTAATATTCTGCCGTAATGTACTGATTTATTTTGATGATGATTCAAGGCGCCAAGTGGTTTCAAATTTTTATGATGCCTTAAACCCGGGTGGGTATATTTTTCTTGGGCATTCTGAATCTATGGCGCGTATTTCTTCTGTATTTAAAGTACGTAGAAAAGCAGGGTTTATTGTTTATCAAAAACCTGAGTAACGTTAAGGAGATGGTGATGGAAAAAGGAATATTGTTAGTGGTGGATGATTCAGAAATGGCCCGGAATTTTCATACCAATATCTTATTGGCTCATGGGTTTCGGGTAATCACTGCTGAAGATGGTGCGGATGCACTTGAAAAAATGTATCAACATGAATCCATTGGCATGATTATTACAGATATTAATATGCCGAATATGGATGGCTACACGTTTATTGAAAAGATCAGAGAAGATGACGCATTTGAAGAATTGCCAATTATTATTGTATCTACTGAAGATGAAGCCAAGGATAAACAACATGGTTTTGATGTGGGCGCCAATGTGTATATTGTAAAACCTACAGAACCCGAGGAACTTGTTGAAAATATTCGGTTATTGCTTGGTTAGAACCTTTGATTGAACCTGATTAGATTGATTAACTATGATTAAAGATTAATACTAATGATTGACGAAAAATATCAATATTCGGCTATAACCTATAAAATTATTGGCTGTGCAATGGAAGTCCATAAACTTCTTGGCAATGGTTTTCAAGAAGTAATTTATCAACGAGCTTTGGAAGAAGAATTTGCTCTGCAACACATTTCAGCGATTCGAGAATTTGAAATGAATGTGTTTTATAAAGGTAAAGTTGTTGGCATAAGACGGGTAGATTTTTTAGTTGAGGAAGTTGTGTCTTTGGAAATCAAAGCATTGAGAAAATTAGAAGATATTCATTTAGCCCAAGCTATCAATTATTTGGAAGCTTACAATTTAGAAATTGGAATGCTCATCAATTTTGGAGCAAAAAGTTTAGAATACAGACGATTAATCAACCCTAAATATAATATAAATAAATCTGTAAAATCAAACCGTTGATTGAGTCTGATTAGATTGATTTACTATGATTATGAAAAAATTCGTAAATAATGAAGATATGCTACAGAACGAATCAGATAAATCAGTAAAATCAGCTTAATCAAAGGTTCAGACCGTTGATTGAATCTGATAGCCACTAATAAAAAACGGTGAAAAATGAACAAATCTATAGTAGTTCGATATACAGATCAAGAGCAGATACAGAATGAATTAGCCGATGTAAAAAACCGATTACCTTTTGCTATTGAAAAGGTATTACGACTTGAATCAATTGCAAGTACAGGGACTATAGAAGATCATAAACCTGATCAAGACTCTATTGATGCTCTGATCGCAGAAGTTACCCAGATGAGTCAAAAGACATATCTATCTCAATTAGACCCTTTTCTAAAAATAGTGCAGGGAATTGAAAGTATTATATCTGAAATTCATCATCGCCAATTAGCGTTTACGCAAGATACTGTTGATTGTTTGATTGCTGCATTCAATAGCATCCAAAAATGGGCATTGTTTATTGAAGAACAGATTGCAAGCCTTGATTCAGTTCAAAAAGATATTGAAATTACAGTCAATGAAGATGAATTTACATCGATTCTTGGGTGGATACATGATGTTCAGCATGGGATAGCGGTTGTAGAAAAAAATTCAAGCCAAGATAAGCTGCCAGATAATCTGGATGAAAAGATTCAGGATATGCCACAAGTTGAAAACCTATCGGAAAAATTTGAAAAACCGAATACCCTACCCATTATCCAAATTACACCTCAAATGGTCAATGATTTTATCAGCGAAGCACTTGATGATCTCAAAGTGGTTGAAGATACCTTATTAACTATTGAGGCAGGTTCAGGTCAGTTTGTAAAGACCTATCTTGATAATACTCTGCGAGGATTTCATTCAATTAAAGGCAATGCAGGATTGCTGATTTCGCTGATCAAAGATAAAGCTGCCCTGCAGCAGCATATTGTTAATAAAATTCGTATATTAACACATTCTGCAGAAAGTCTTGTACAGGCCTATCGAGATAATCAAATTCGTCTTTCTGCTTCTCATATAAATTTACTATTAAAAATTTGTGATCAATGCCGTGATTTATTAGAAGCATTTTATCATGGTGATACTGTTGGAAAGGATATTTCTGAACTTCTCCGCGCTTGTGAATCTGCAGCCAATTATAAAGATAACTCCTTATCTGTGGAAGAGTTGTTCAAAACCCGACGCAACGACTCTCCTTTATCTCCAACGCTTGCCGCTCTTGAAAATACGCTGACTCAGTTTATTGAAAGTATTTCAAAAGGTGTAGAAGAAGTGTCTGAAAACATCGGGAACAAAACCGCGTTAAATAAGATCAAGCGAGGTTTACAGTCGTTAAAGCGAGCTGGCAAAGCAAGTCAACTCGATACGTTAATGCTATTGGCAGATGAGGGCTTGGATAAGTTGAAGCAACTGACTCAAGCTGATTCAAAAGAAAATTCAGAAAATGAGCTGTTGTTTTTAAAATCTATTCCAAAACGTATTTATGAGATTGTATTAGAAACCGTCAATTTACCCCTTCCAGTAGTTGAGACTGAATCAATACTAGAAAAGCCGCAAGATCAAGCTATAAAAGAAAAACAGACAGAAGTAAAATTAACGGAAAAATCAACAATGCAGTCAGGAATGATCAAGGTTCCTCAGGAACGTATTGATCAATTGATGAATTTAATTGGTGAATTAATTGTGAGTAAAAATACCTTGATTCATTTGGCAAGATCAATTTCAGTGGATGAGGATCGTCCTGATATTGGCTCACGGGTAAAAGATTCTGGAAGTGTGATTGGCCGTATTGGCGATGAGCTTCAAGCCTGCATCATGAAAATCAGAATGACGCCTGTGAATCATGTATTCAGCCGTTTTCCAAGACTTGTTCGAGATCTGTCGCATGAAACGAAAAAACAGATTGATATTGTGATTGTTGGCGAAGATACCGAATTGGATAAAACACTGATCGAAGCCATTGGAACGCCATTGGTTCATCTGATTCGAAATGCTGTAGATCATGGAATTGAATCTCCTGATGAGCGTGTATCTAAAGGAAAACCCGCAAAAGGAATCATTACATTAAAGGCATATAATGAAGGCCAGAATGTGGTAATTGAGGTATCTGATGATGGTCGTGGAATTGATACAGCAGTGATTAAGAATATAGCGGTTCAAAAAAGGATATTAGATCAGCTAAGTTTAGAAAACATGACTGAAATTGAACTCCAGCAGCTTATCTTTCATCCCGGGTTTTCATCAGCCAAAACAGTTACTGATATTTCTGGACGAGGCGTCGGAATGGATGTTGTCCGAAAAGAAATCGAAGGGTTAGGTGGAACTGTCGTATTATTGAGCCAGCCTGAAAAAGGGACAACGATAACCTTACGATTGCCATTAACTCTTGCAGTCAATCAGGGATTAAAAGTAGAAGTGAATAATGCTACTTATTATTTACCATTAAGTTACGTGAATAAAACCGTAAAAATACCTGATACAGAATTTCATATATTACCTCATGGGCGGATGGTCGTGATCAATGGAGATATTTTTATAGTAAAACATCTTGGCATACTCCTTGGTTTAGCTACGGATATACCCGTTGATAAAACAATTCGTGCATTGGTGATCATTGATGTGTTGGGTAGGCGGTTTGCTCTTGAAGTGGATCGGTTTTATCGTGAAGAAGAATATGTGATTAAAACCATTGGCGGTGCTTTAGGTGATATCCCTGAATTGATAGGCGCAACCATTACATCAGAAGGAAAAGTTATACTCGTTATTAATCCATTGAAATTAATTTGAGTGGTAGATTACATTTATGAAAGAACAAAATGCGTTATCTGAAGAAAGTTTAGGGTTATTGGTACGCATGATTATACATGATTTAGATGCGCCTTTGGCTGTAGCAAGTCGTGTACTTGAAAGAATCATGCAAAACAAATATGATCCAAGAAATCCAACGCATCAGCGTTTGGTAAAAACATCTGCAATGGCAATAGAACGTTCTAAAAGAATGCTGAGAGATTTAGGGGATATTACTAGTACTCGTAAAATTCCTATAAACATGCGTGAATGTCAACTATCACACCTTGTTGAAATGATTGCGCGTGAATTTCAACCCTTGGCAGAAATTGAAGATCGAGAGTTTCACTGGTCATGTTTAGAATCCGGTATATGCAATACAGACCCGGATATTTTTCATCGTCTTGTTGAAAATCTCTTATTAAATGCGTTGCATCATACAGATACAGGAGGAATGATTCGGCTTGAAGCGAATATCGATAGAATTTCTCGGGGAGTTACACTCAACGTAAGTAATACTGGACGACCGATTCCAGAGGAATATTTACAAA
>PDZT01000311.1 GCA_002753105.1 Deltaproteobacteria bacterium YD0425bin50
GGACTCTGAACTACTAAACCATTTACATAAGTAGTTGTTATCTTGAAGATAATCTGAATTTTCGATAGTCAATATGATATTTTTGGGCTTTGTAGGTAATTATCCGAAGCGTTGTTTTTAGTAAATCTGCGGCAAGTGATAAATTCCCCTGTGTATTTTTTAACGCATCAATAATCATGTCAGTTTCTAATCGGGCAATGGCTTCATCTAAAGACTGCGTAGGCAGGGTATCTGATTCATGGCCTGTTTGTAAACTGGGAGGCAGGTGATAGCTGTTAATAACGCCGCTGTCACATAACAGTACTGCCCGTTCAATACAGTTTTCAAGTTCACGTACATTGCCCGGCCAGTGATAATTCATCAACATATCAATAGCTGGCGTTGAAATGCGTTTGATGTCTTTGTTATTTTCTTTGCTGTATTTTTCCAGAAAAAAATCAGCAAGCAGAATAATATCCGTTTTGCGTTCGCGTAATGGCGGTAAAAAAATGGGAAATACATTCAGTCGATAATAGAGGTCTCCGCGAACTGTTCCGTCTTCAACAGCCTGTTCTAAATTTTTATTTGTTGCCGCAATAATCCGTACATCCGTTTTAATGGTTTTATCTCCACCAAGACGTTCAAATTCACGTTCCTGTAAAACCCGAAGCAGCTTGACTTGAACATCGCCTCCAATAGAACCAATTTCATCTAAAAAAATCGTTCCTTTGTTCGCAATTTCAAACTTTCCCTTTTTCATCGTCAAGGCTCCAGTAAACGCGCCTTTTTCATGACCAAAAAATTCACTTTCAATCAGTGTTGAAGGCAATGCCGCGCAATTCACTTTGATAAAAGGTTTATCTGACCTCAAACTATTATAATGAATGGCATTGGCAACCAGTTCTTTTCCTGTACCGCTTTCTCCGCGTATCATTACTGTGGCATTGCTTTTGGATACCTGATAAACCATTTGAAACACTTCACGCATCTTGTTGCTTCTGCCAATGATATTCTGTATCTGGTACTTGAATTCAAGCTCTTTTAAAAGACGCTGGTTTTCTAATCGCAGGCTTTCCTGTTCCATACGAACAGATTCAAGATTAATCACATGGCGCGCAATCATACTCCCAATAACCGTCATCATTTCCATGCCTTTTTGTAATGAAAATTCTGGATCATAAACGCGGTCAGTACTAAACGCACCAATAATTTTGTCATCCTTTTTGATAGGAACGCAAATAAACGAGTATTCTTCAACTGTATTCAGTTTCCGTGTTACTGTCCGATTCAGAAATAAGGGTTCTTCACTGATTTTTGGAATAGCTATGGGATATCCATTTTGGATCACCCGTCCGGTAATTCCCTCACCTACTTGATATTTTCCGCGCTCTATTGCTGATGGCGACAGACCATGAGCGATTTCAATTCCAATTTCATTGGTTACAGGATTTAAAATAGTAATGGTTCCACGTATCATATCCATAGAAGTGGAGAGAATATCCAATACTGTATATAATGATTTTTTTAAATCACGATGTTCACTGAGGGCTTGGCTAATGTCATATAATAGTGTTATTTCTTCAATGGTTTTCATGAGTTATTTCCTAATAGTATGCAGTTTAAAAAAAAACCGATTGATAAAAATTGATTATTGCTTTATCACATATAAAATAAAAATGTAAATAATCTAATCCATTTTCCATTTTACGAATACGCATGGAGATAAGAAAATGAAACAATACAAAGCAATCCAACTGTTTTTATGGGTACTGGGAATGACCTGTATGTATTCTTTAAACATGGCTTATGGCGTTGAAATCAATGTGGCTATTGGTTTGAGTTTGCCGCCATATGTAATTGCAGAAACGAATTCTGGGATAGAATTTGACATTGTGAAGGAATCGTTAGATCAAAAAGGCTATACCATGATTCCAAGATATGTTCTGTTGCGACAAGTCCCCGAAATGTTCAAAAAAAAAGTTGTAGATGCAGCAATGACTGTGAATGAAGGTTTCGGTTTAGACGGTTTTCTTTCAGATGTAGTAATCACCTATCAAAATTTTGCAATTACACTTGCTGATAATAAAATCAGTATCAATACCATTGAAGACCTAAAAGATAAATCCATTATCGCATTTCAGAATGCAACAATTTATTTAGGTGAATTATTTGCAAAAACTGTTCAACCGAATAAAAATTATTCAGAAACGCCTAAACAACTGATTCAGGTCAACCTTTTATATTCAAACCGAAGTCAAGTCGTAATTTCAGATAAAAACATTTTTCTTTATTACCGTAACTTTGCGGATAAGGCTCTGATCCAAAAAGATATTACGTTTCATCCGATTTTTAAACCGAACCCTTATAGCGTGGCCTTTAGAGATGAAAAGATCAAAAATGCTTTTAATCAGGGCTTAGAGGCATTAAAAAAATCAGGACGTTATCAGGAAATTATAAACAGTTACATTCAGCAGGATAAATAAAAAATGGTTGATTCTTCCCACGCTCTGCATGGGAAGAGGAGAGTTCGTGCACATGCCTTAACTAAGAATATGAGGTAAAAACGCTTCAAGTTTGCCTTTGTCTTTTAAAATCCGTAATCCCATCTCCCGATTCGTTGGTGCAGGTTCTTTTACGTTTGATCTTCGAATTAATGAAAGGGCTTCCTGAGGACAGCCTGTAACACATAGTCCACAACCAATACATCGATCTTCATTGATAACAGGATGGTTATGTTTCATTTCAATAACCTTCATTGGACAGCGTTCATCTGCACAGACACCACATCCAATACATCGTGTTTCATCTAACTGGGGAATATAAGCTGAAGTCGTTAGCACATACGGATTGTTTAAATCTGTATAAGAACGTAGCAGTCCACAGCAACAGGGACAGCAATTGCAAATAAAGGTCAGCCTATCCATTGCATTATTAATCTGATGAACTAGTCCAAGCGCATCAAATACTTTTAATTTTTCCTTCATTTCTTCTTTCGTAATGTATCTGCCAAAGCCACGTTCTACAAGATAAGTACACGTATCATCGAACATCATACAGGCTTCAATTGGGGCGTTACATTTTTTTTCAATTGAACGACATGCGCATTTTCCAATTCCAAAAACCTTAGCCTGATCAATCATATGATTGAGATTTTCATAGGTCAACACGTCTGGTTTTGACTCAATGAGTTCCTGAATTGGAACAATTCTGGAAAATGATGTGGACTTGGATCCAAAATCTTTACCCAGCTTAACCATGTACTTTTTCCAGAGAGTATCTAATTTTTCCAACATAGGGTCTGGGTTGTTTTTCATATATGGAAATTCAAATAAACCCGGCATTACAGGCAACAGAGCATAATGCCAAACGCCATCTTTTTGTTTGGCAAAAACGATGCCTTTATTGGCTAAAGACTCCAAACATGCAAAAGCATGTGTTTCATCTACATTCCTTTTTTGCGCAACCGTTTTTAATGGGAGAGGCCGAAATCCCAACCCAAGTGCAACATGTACTTCATCGCTTGTAAAAAAAATTCGTAAAATTTCCTGAATTTCAGGCGAATCAGGGCAGCCTGATGGGTGAGTATCCAAAATTTCACGCAATCGTACATAGTCATTTATAGTATCAGTCATTGTTCCTCCAAAGTTTCAGTCACAACAGGTATTTTTTCATTTTTCCATTAATAATTGCAGAAGAATACGGTTTAGTTACATAATCTATTGCCATAGTTGGAAAACGGTGTTCTAAATACGGATAGTCTTCTTCTTCCTTGATAATAAGTACTACTGGCCAAGTTGCAGTTTTGTCATTATTTTTAATTGCTTCATACAACTCAATGCCTTTTTTATCCTCAATGTCAGTATTTAAAAAAATAATTAATGGATATTGGGCTGAAAATATCATATCCATAGCATCAACACAACGAATCGCTACGCGAACATTACAGAAATTTCCTAACATTTTGCTTAACCCACGAATATCTACAGGTACATCATCAATAATCAACACAACCGATGAAGTTCGATTTGGTTTTTCTCGATTTTCCTCAGTTGGTTTTTGGGAAACCCTAGGCATCCATTTCTTTAAAACGCCAAACAACTGATCAGGTATGATAGGCTTTGGGATAAAATCATTCATACCTGTGAGCAAACAGTTGTTTTGTTCTGATTCAATTACACCTGCACTTAAAGCAATAATTGGAAGAGAAGAATAGTGCATATGCTGACGAATATATCGCGTGGCTTCATAACCGTCCATAATTGGCATTTGGATATCCATTAATACAATATCATAAGATGTTAATTCCAAAGCTTCAATTGCTTCCTTACCATTTTTTACGGTTTCTATAACCATGCCAGTAGTTGAAAGCATTTCAATGGTCATCTGCTGATTGATCATGTTATCTTCAACAAGGAGTAGTTTTATATCCTTGAAATCAATTGCAGATATCTGGTTATTTGAAATTGACCCGATAGGTTGGGCGGAAGCCTCATTGGGCTCATTTTCTGTCCGTTTTACATCCAAAATAAACGAAAACGAAGTTCCTTTTCCCGGAATACTGTCCACTACAATCTCACTACCCATCTGCTCTACAAGCCATTTGGTGATGGTTAATCCAAGACCTGTTCCACCATGTTTGCGTGAATGGTTTACATTGTTTTGTATAAATGGTTCAAACATGGATAAAATTTTTTCCTTAGGTATTCCAATACCTGTATCCACAAGTTTAAAAAGAATTCTATCCCCATTGATGCCTTTTTCAAGAAGATCAATCTTTAGGGTAATACTTCCTTTTTCAGTAAATTTAACTGCATTACTGCACAAATTAATGAGAATTTGGATCAATCGTAATGAATCAAGAAGATAATATCCTGAAATTTGTGGATCAAGAATAACAGAAAAAGTTAAATTTTTTTCACTGAAAAGAAAAAAAAACATATCTGATAAA
>PDZT01000312.1 GCA_002753105.1 Deltaproteobacteria bacterium YD0425bin50
GTATGTGATCTCGTCATTAATTGTTTTATCTGCAATTAACGCTTTTGTTTGTATCTTATAAATCCCTTTGGCTTTAAAGATGACATCTGCTCCATATCCGCCAGACATTCCCATAGTTAACGATTTGAAGCTCGTACCATCTGGGTTGGTAATATTAAAACCTACTTTACCTGAAGCATATTTGCCATCCGATCCTTTAATATAGACCATAAGGTGATTGGTAACATCAGGACTATCACTCATGCCGTGCATCTTCATCCCTTCCATTCCCTTCATCAGCTCTTTTCTTTCTTCCATATTGAGAAGATAATAGCTTAATGTATAACCATCTACATTTTTTTCAACGATAAACTGTCCTTTAGGTTGGGTTTTGTTTCCACCCATATCATGGCCTGCATGGCTTTGTGTTTCTTCAGAAATTGCTTTCTGCGACTGCATGCCGTGATTATGCTGGCTATGATCTTCTGCATAAGCGAAGTTAAAAAAAACGATTAAAAGGCTAACGGTGGTTACTGAAATCATTTGACTCATTTTTCTTTTCATGGTTCCTCCATAAATCATTTGGGTTAAGTTTGTTATTATAATTGTTCCGTACGTCTTTTCCACAGCTTAAAAATAGCTGGATATACCAATAATTCTAAAATAAAAGAAGTCAGAAGCCCGCCTATCATGGGAGCAGCTATTCGCTTCATAACATCTGATCCTGCTGATGTTGACCACATGATCGGTAAAAGTCCCATAAATGCGGCAAAAACCGTCATCATCTTAGGTCTTGCCCGCTTGACCGCTCCATGAATGATTGCCTCATCCAATTCATTTAAATTGTTTAGCTGGTTCCTCTTTTTTGCTTCATCGTAAGAGAGTTCCAAAAAGAGGAGCATAAAAACGCCTGTTTCAGCATCCAGTCCTAAAAGAGCTATCATTCCGACCCAGGCAGCTATGGATACATTGTAGTCAAGGAAATAGAATAACCAGATGGCTCCTATGGCTGAAAAGGGAACAGCCAACATAACCAAGAGCGCCTTAAAAGCAGATTGTGTATTGGCATAGAGAAGTATAAAAATTAACACCAGAGTGATGGGAATAATTACCTTCATCCGCTCTTTAACTCTCATCATGTTTTCATATTGCCCGCTCCATTGCAACGAATAGCCAGTAGGAAGGGTTAGCTGTTCATTGACTTTTTTCTTTGCCTCTTCTACATAACCGCCAATATCTCGTCCTGTCATATAGACAAAAACATAACCTGATAGAAAACCATTCTCATTACGCAGCATAGATGGACCCTGAATCATCTTTATATCTGCAAGCTGTCCTAGTGGTACTTGCGCGCCCATAGCAGTGGGTACCAAAACCCGCTGCAGACTTTCCACACTATCACGCAGTTCTCTGGGATAGCGCAGGTTCACAGGATACCGTTCTCTTCCTTCAATGGTTGTAGTGATATTTTCTCCACCTACAGCAGTAGTGATGATCATCTGAAGCTGACCTATGGTAATGCCATAGCGGGCAAGTTGATCGCGGCGAGGCTCGAAATCGACGAAATATCCTCCGGCAGTTCGTTCGGCAAAGACACTGCTCGTTCCGGGAATGGTCTTAATGATCATTTCCAGATGTTCACCGATACGCTCGATATCTTTTAAATCAGATCCAAAAATTTTTATCCCTACCGGACTTCTTACACCAGTTGTGAGCATGTCTATTCTTGCTTTTATAGGCATTGTCATTGCACCGCGGCTAGTCACTCCCGGAATAGCAAGCTTTTCATCCATTTCTGACAGAAGTTCTTCATAGGAAATATGATCCGGCCATGCTGTACGCAGTATTGATTTAAACCAATTAGGCGCCCATGAAGAATAGAAACGATTCTTTTTCCGCCACTCGTTTTCAGGTTTGAGGACTATGGTTGTCTCCATCATGGAAAATGGTGCAGGATCTGTTGATGTATCCGCCCTGCCTGCTTTGCCGAAAACCCGTTCAACTTCCGGAAAAGTTTTAAGAACTTTATCCTGAGTCTGTAAAATCCGTTGAGCTTCAGCAACAGATAAACCAGGGAGTGTGGTGGGCATAAACAGAAGCGATCCTTCCCGCAGCGGCGGCATAAATTCCGAACCGAGCTTCATATACACAGGAATGCTTAAAGCCACTAAAGCAACAGAAAAGAGAATCACTTGTTTAGGATATTTCAATACAAAACGGCAGGCAGGCTCATATACTTTAAATATGGCGCGGCTAATGGGATGTTTTTCTTCTGCATAATAAGTTCCGACCAATGTGGTTGAAGCAATTTTCGCTAACCATTTGGGACGAAAAGTAAAAGGATCCATGCGGGCAAACATCATTCTTAGTGCAGGATCTAAAGAAATGGCTAAAATAGCGGCAAGTGCCATGGCGAAATTTTTTGAAAAGGCGAGCGGTCTAAACAGCCTTCCTTCCTGATCCACTAATGCAAATACAGGAAGAAATGCCACGGCAATGACTAAAAGAGAGAAAAAAACAGACGGACCAACTTCTTTTAATGCTTCAAGACGTATCTCATGAAAATTGCCTTTTCTTCCCTCTGCCTGCCAGTGGTAAAGCTTGTTATAGGCATTCTCAACCTCGACAATAGCTCCATCTACCAGAACGCCTATGGAAATGGCGATACCGGCAAGTGACATTATATTGACAGTAACCCCCATAAAATACATGGGTATAAAAGAAAATAAGACAGAGACGGGGATAGTGATGATCGGAACGATGGCAGATGGGATATGCCATAAAAATACTAAGATGATAAAGGATACAATAATCATTTCTACAACAAGCTCATGGCGCAACGTTTCAAGAGCTCTGATAATCAAATCAGATCGATCATAAGTCGTAACAATCTTAACTCCCTTTGGTAAAGAGGGTTTAAGTTCTTCTAACTTTGCCTTGACGCTGTTAATGACGTTTAATGCGTTTTCTCCATGGCGCATAACAACAATCCCGCCTACTGTGTCTCCAGTACCGTCAAGATCAGAAATACCTCGACGGATTTCAGGACCAAGTTCTACAGTTGCAATATCCTTCAATAAAACAGGCACACCACCTTGAGTGGTTTTCACAACAATTTTTTCGAAATCATCAATGCTTTTGCTGTACCCCCGTCCCCTTACCATGTACTCGGCGCCGTTAAATTCAAGAAGCCGTCCACCCACTTCATTGTTAGATTTTCTAATCGATTCCACAACCATGTCCAATGGAAGTTTGTAAGCAGAAAGCCTGTTTGGATCTACTGTTATCTGATATTGTTTCACGAAACCACCAATGGAGGCGACTTCGGAAACGCCTTGAACAGACTGTATGGCGTACCGCATGGTCCAGTCCTGATAGGAACGAATTTCATCTAAAGAATGGGTTTTTGATTCATCGACCAATGCATACTGAAAGACCCAACCCACACCTGTGGCATCAGGACCTAACTCTGTCTGTAAGCCCTCAGGAAGACGGGACTGAATTTTTGAAAGATACTCCAAAACCCTTGAGCGAGCCCAGTACATGTCTGTTCCGTCGTTAAAAATTACATATACGTAGGAGAAGCCGAAATCTGAAAATCCACGAATCGCCTTTACATTAGGCGCTCCAAGCAAAGAAGTTACAATCGGATAAGTTACCTGATCTTCAATGATATCAGGTGAACGATCCCACTTGGAAAATATAATGACTTGTGTATCAGAAAGATCTGGCAGCGCATCCAGCCGGATATTTTTCAAGATATAGACTGACAAAACTCCGACTGCAAGGGTTAAAACAATGATTATCCATCGATTGAGCGCAGAAAATTCTATAATTTTTTTAATCATTGTCCACCACCATGCTGATGGTTGTTTGTCCCTTTAGATGCTCCTTGAATGATTGCTTGTAGCCGCGACTCAGAATCGAGAAGGAAATTTGCCTTAATTGCGACGAGGTCATCTTCCGAAACACCGGATAAAATTTGAATAAAGCCTTTGCTTCTTGCTCCAGTCCTAACTTCTCGAGGTTCAAACCGTCCATCGTTGGTATTTACAAATACGACCCTACGTATCCCGGAATAGATCACGGCTGAATCAGGAACAACCACAGATTCGCCCAAATTGATATTTAAATTCACATCTACATACATTCCAGGTTTTAAAACAAGCTGGTCATTTGGAAACTCTATTCGGGCTTTCAACGTGCGGCTTTCAGTATTAAGATAAGGATATATAAAAGTCACATTCCCTTTTAATTCAATGCTTGGATCATACGAAGAAAAAATGACTGCTTCCTGGCCAATCTGTAATTCTTTAGCCTCATATTCATAGAAATCAGCTTCGATCCAAATCCGGGAAAGATCTGTTATCGTAAAAAGCTCCGTTCCGGGCTCCACTCTTTGCCCTTCGAAAACCTCCTTTTTGGTGACAAAACCGGATATGGGTGCATCTAGAGTGATCGCCCTTTGTATTTTTTTTGTCTTTTCAAGTTCTTTAATGAACGTTTCAGGAACATCAAAAAGTTTCAAGCGTTTTATGCTTGTATCTATGAGTGTTTGACCATATTTTTTTGCTTCAGGACTTTTTGATGCTCCCATTTTTTCATAGGTTTCTAAGGCGCCAATCAGCTCTTCCTGACTGGAAAACAATTCTGGAGAATAGATGGATAGTAATGGCATATTTGAGGTTACCATCTGGCCTGTATAATTGACATAAAGCTTCTCAACCCATCCTGAAACCCTAGTCTGCACGCGATAAATTCTTGTTTCATCTGGAGTGACTATCCCTACCGTTCGAATCGTTTTTACGAATGATTCCCGGACAGCAGGGGTCGTGATCACCCCAGCTAACTCTATGCCATGTTGGGATAAAACAATTGGCGCCATTCCAGATATGCCTCCAGTCGAAGCGCCTGATGACTCATCCTCA
>PDZT01000037.1 GCA_002753105.1 Deltaproteobacteria bacterium YD0425bin50
AACGTTGTTCAATTGGAATAAAATTTCAGCGGCAGCGGCCGTTTGGATCACCAATCCGCTGACTGCTCCTTTTTTATATTGGATTAATTATGTAGTTGGCGCTAAATTATTAGGAATGACGCAAAGTGTTTCTATAAAAAATCTTGGAACATTGCCCGGTCTTTTAGAATTAATAAAAACTGCCCCGGATATATTTTTGGCATTAACAGTTGGTGGAGTGGTGATTGGATTACCTTTAGCAATATTGGGATACTATCTCTCGCTATCTGCAATTTTGAAATATCGGGCACAGATTCAAGCATTAAAAATTAAACATTAAGGATTAAACACATATCCTACGGATCGAATACTTTTAAAGTACACGGGTTTTTTGGGATTTTCTTCAAAATATTTTCTTAAACGGACAATAAAATTATCAACGGTACGTGTTTCAGCCTGACTTACATATCCCCAAACAATTTCAAGTAACTGGGAACGGGATAAGGGTTTACCTTTATTGGCAATAAACAATTTCAGCAATTTTATTTCTTGAACAGTAAGTTGGACTTCACCACATTTGCAAGATGTGAGTCCGGTTTCAAAATTAATGTAGTTATTTCCAAATTGATAATTAAGCATCGTTGAGATTGAATTTTTTCCAATGGTTTTATTCCCATCTCTCTGCCATTCATCTCGAGTCATCAGACGGTCAACCCTAAGCAAAAATTCTTTAAGATTAAATGGTTTGGTAATATAATCATCTACACCGCAGCTTAGCCCATTTATTTTATCATCTGGATCACCTTTAGCAGAAAGAATCATAATTGGCAGGCGTTCATCCTCAATTCGAATCGAGTTTAATACAGATATTCCATCCATACCCGGCAGCATAATGTCTAGAATAATCAGATGCGGTTTCCATGCTTGCCATTTTTGTAGTGCCTCTATTCCATTATCTATAATTTGCACATCATAGCCCTTAAGGGATAGATTCAATTTAATCCCCTCTGCAATATGAAATTCATCTTCAACAATCAAAATACGTTTTTTATCGGTATTCGTTTCCATGATGTATTCTTTACTTAACTATGGTTTAAGTTTAAGTATTCTGCATAGAGTTGTATTGGATGCTTCAAACAAACATTTTGGTTTGCTGAGGCGAACAATTCTCCGATTTGAAGCATACAAGCTGGACAGCTTGTTGCCACAACAGCGCAATCTGTACGTAATAATTGTCCTAATTTTTTTCTGCCAATGTCTTGACTTAATATCGAATGTTTAAAATGAAAACTTCCGCCAAAACCACAACAGAGAGATGCACCTTGGATTTCAACAAGCTGATATTGGGTATTCATTTGTATGAGAGTCCTAGGTTCTTTCCATATACTCATTTTTTTTCGTAAATGACATGGATCATGATAAGTAATCCGCGTTGCATTTTTATTCAAAGCGGTTTCTGGAGGAATTTTTATAAAACGCGATATAAGCTGTGAAATATCCTGTATTTTTTTGGATATGTTCTGAACTTTTTCTTGAATACGCATTGGTTCTGATTTTACCCATTCAGGCCAAAGAAATTTTAATGTATATGCACACGTTGCACATGATGTTACCCAGAACTCAGCATCATGTTCTGAAAACAGCTTCAAATTTTGATATATCAATTCAACAGCAGTGTTTTTATCACCAGATGAAATGGCTGGCATTCCACAACATAATTGCTTGTTTGGTAATATTACGTCGATATTATGATAGTTCAGTGACGTTAAGGTCGCTTCAGCTATTTCCGGGAACCATTTATCAATGAGACAGCCTACAAAAAAACCAACAGGTTTACCAGAGAATGGTTTTTTGATGACTTGTCTAGTGGATTGATAAAATGACGTATGTGCCAATGGTTTATACCAGTTGTGTTTCATCAATGAAGGGATAAAGCGTAGCTGCGCCATGCCTTCTGGTGAAGGTTTTAATCCAAGGAACTGCCAGCGGCTTAATATGGTAAACAACCGATTCATCTGTTCAGGATGGGTGAGTATTTTTCTAAATACAACTTTTTCTAAGACTGAAAGGCCAAGAAATTCGGTGCATACCTTGCGTGCCTGAAGGAACAAATTCGTCGTATTTATTTTTCTTGGGCAAGACACTGCACACGCGCCGCAGAGAAGACATCTTGAAAATCGGTTAGTTAAACTCGCAACATCATTCAGTAGGCCTTGTTTAATGCCATGCAATAAAGCAATTTTCCCTCTTGGGCCATCTGCTTCTCTACCGGTTTCTGCATATAAGGGACAGGCAGACATACACATGCCGCAATGCGTACAAACACTAAGCTGCTGCTCAATGGCGTCAATTTTGTTAAAAATATCGATAAAATTCATCGTCATATTGGATTGTTTTTTACCAACACATCAATAAGCGCTGGAATATAGGTATCAGCAAATGATTTATGAAAGTTACATGCCCCCGCTGCAGAATGTCCGCCTCCGTTAAATTGTGTCAGCAGTTGCCCAATATTAACATGACAGTGACGATTAAAAATACTATGTCCAACACTTACAATGACTTTTTCCTTGTTATGCTCATCATATCGAATCCGAACATTAACCACAGATTCAGGAAACAAGGAATAACTCAAAAAACGATTTCCTCTCGGCACGTTTTCAAATGATCTGAAATCGGTTACTGAAACATGACCTATTAATTTTGTATGTTGTTTTAAAATATCCGTATATTGGTTGTTCTGATGTATTGTTTTTTGAAAACGGTCAATGACTTCTGTATCACTCATTACCTCTTGTATTGATCCTTGTTTAAACAGATAGACCAATTTATTCCAATACGGTTCATCTGATTTTTCATGGCTAACAATAGTCATGGATAATAAAATATACGGATCATTTTCAGGATGAAGAACTTCATCTTGAGAAAGTTGGGCAGCATCAATTTTATCTGCTGCAGCTACAAGTTCTGTAAAATCAAAATGCAATTTGTCTTTGTAGTAGTGATAAACAATACCGGCTGCTGAAGGTGCTATTTGGAAGCAGCCTTGAAATGGTTTATGAATTTCATTGGTATAATGATGATCAAACCAAAGTGAACAATCATCATGATAGGGTAAGTTCGCAATAATATCACCGGGCTGAATCGTTACGCGTTTATTCTGCATGTCATTGGGTTCTACCCATAGAATTGACTCTGTAATATGTTCCACATCGTTTATCAATACAGCACAGACAATACCATCAAAATCAGGTCTCGTTACAATTCTCATATATTCCTCAGATTTTTATTTTAGTTTTTTGTTAACATGAACATGAAATAAATATATTTTTTGAATTTAGAAAGTTACAGATATGTAAATCCATTTTAAGCAGGTGTCAATTGAGGGATAGTTTCCAGTTTAACCTTTGTAATTCTGTGAGCAATTTTAAGATCATAGTCAGATTGCAAGTTAAGCCAATATTGCGGTGATTGTCTAAAGGCTTGGCTAAGTATCAATGCGATTTCAGCGGTTATAGGCCTGGTTCCATTAATGATATGCGAGATACGCATAGCAGAGACTCCAACAGTACGAGCGAATTCAGCTTGAGATATCCCAAGTTCTTCCAAATTTTCTTTGAGAAATTCACCCGGATGAATTGGGAGAAGTCCATTGACAAAATACATACACACCTCATTTAATGATAATCAATAATCTCTACATCAAAAGCATCATTTTTTTCAAATCGGAAACATATACGCCAGCGTTGATTAATCCTTATGCTCCATTGTCCATTGCGGTCACCAATCAATAGTTCGAGACGATTGGACGGTGGCAATCGGAGATCATCAATAGTCGTTGCTGCATTCAATTGAATTAATCGCTTTGCTGCACGCGACAAGATATCAGATGGAAAACGTCTGGATTTGCCATTGATAAAAAAAGATTCTGTTTCTGGGCAAGCGAAAGATTGTATCATACAATTTTGACAATAAACATTTTGTTTATAGCAGTCAACAAATTTAAAATATGTTCATCCACAGGAAAACATAAAATATAAAAAATTATTTTTTAAAAATAGTTATTGCACAGTTATTCTGAACTGTGCTTAATATATTAGATTACTTTATTGACAAGATCAATCTCCTTATTTATTTTATATCTATTTTCTATAAAATGTTTTTTTTATGCAAGATGTGTGATAAATTTCCTTGTCAAAAAAAAACCTCATATTTTACTATAACCATTTACGAATTATATTGAATCATGGTATATGAATTTTTAGAAAATAATGCCCATCAATAACAGAAAAATTAAACGATATACAAGCTTTGACCGAGACAGGCCATAGACGATTAAACAATGAGGTTAAATAGAGAATGGGTGACGACAATACAACGGAAATTTTTTCAGAAGAAGAACGCGATATCCTCCAAGAATTAATGAATATTGCTTTTGGGAATGCGACAGCAGATCTAGCCCAAGTGATCGATATCTATGTTGAACTCAGTGTTCCGCATATTGATGTGATAACATCGGGTGATTTACCTGTATATATGAGAGAGTCTATGGGAGCATCTGTGGATACGATCATTGTAGATCAAAAATTTTGGGGAGATTTTAGCGGCTCTGGTTATTTAGTTTTTCCCAAAATTACCATGGATGACCTTGTAGGTATTCTTGATTCTGGAGGTGAATATGAAGATCGACATTCAATTATGCATCGGGAAATTATTCTTGAGATCGCGAATATTTTAATCGGTGCATGCGTAGGCAAAGTTTGTGATCTTTTAAATACCTATGTAACGTATTCTCCACCGCAGACCATTAAAGGAGAAAGCACAGAATATAAACTATTGCTTGAAAATTTCGATTCTAAACAATCTGGCATTGTTATGAAAACGGTTTTTAGATTTCAGGAAAAGGATATTAAAGGTTTCCTGTTGATTCTAACGAATCAGGAATCTATTGAATGGCTACGTCAAGCGTTGTCTGAATTCATGGAGTCCTACGAATGATTTTTGCCCAAATATTTGATAGCGTTCCAGCGGGTATTATCATTCTTGATAACAATTTAAGTGTTTATAAATGGAATCGATGGATGGTTGTTCATAGTAAAATTTCTGCTGAAGCTATATGCAATCATTCAATATTTGAATATTTTCCAAATCTGAACACATTATGGTTCCATCGGAATGCCAAATCTGTTCTCACGTTTGGTAATCTCTGTTTTTTCCCACAGATAGAAAACAAAGAATTTTTCCCATTCAAAACCGTTAATATTTCGAGCAAATTCAAATATATGCAGCAGTCTTGTACCATGGGGCCATTAAGAGACGAACATGGTCAAATTCAGTACATTTATATAATGGTACAAGACATTACAGATATTGAATCCATAAGCCTGAGCTTAAAAGAATCTATCAAACGAGCACAGCGGTTGGCTGAAGAAGCAGAAGCCGCCAATTTAGCTAAAAGTGTTTTTCTTGCAAATATGAGCCATGAAATCCGAACGCCAATGAATGGTATTATTGGCATGGCAAGTTTGCTCATTGATACAAAACTCGATAGAGAACAATTTGAATATTCCAGAACCATTCAAAAATGTGCAGATTCCTTATTATCTATCATCAATGATATCCTTGATTTTTCAAAAATTGAAGCTGGAAAAATGGAACTGGAGAATATCAATTTTGATATTCGAACCATGGTGGAAGATGTTTCTGAAATTATGGCGATCAAGGCCCATGAAAATGATTTGGAATTTTCAAGTATTATTCATCATGACATCCCGCCACTGTTACGAGGTGATCCCGGACGTCTTCGACAGATTTTAATTAATCTTGCTGGAAATGCAGTAAAATTTACTAAAAAGGGCGAAATAACAATTCGTGCATCACTAGAACAGGAAACCGATACCCATGTTACAGTGCGTTTTTCTGTAAAAGATACAGGCATAGGAATTCCTGAACGAAGCTTAAATCGTCTGTTTAAAACGTTTTCTCAAGTGGATGCATCCACAACCCGAAAATTCGGAGGTACTGGATTAGGACTTGCCATATCCAAACAATTGGCAGAAATGATGGGCGGTACCATCGGTGTAGAAAGCGCTTCAGGACAAGGTTCAACGTTTTGGTTCACTGCTATATTCGAAAAACAGCCGCAATCTCCAGATTCATGGACAATGCTTCCCGGAGATATTCGGGATAAAAAAATTCTGATTGTTGATATCAATCAATCCAATTTAGAAGTGCTTGCCAGTTATTTAAAATCATGGAAATGCCGCCATCAAAAAGCCAATGGTCAGCAGGAAGCAATTCAATTATTACATGATGCAATGAAAGAGAAAGACCCATTTCATCTTGCCATTATCAATCACATGAAACCTGATATTGATGGTGAAACATTAGGAAAAATAATTAAAGAAGACCCGGTACTTAAAAATAATATACTTCTTGTGATGCTTTCCTATAGAGGTATGCGCGGAGATGCAGCACGAATCAAAGAAATCGGTTATACAGCCTATTTAACTAAACCGATTAAACGATCTCAACTCTATGATTGTTTAGTTACGGTTCTGGGAGATTCCGCAGAAGCATTACAAGAGAAAAAACCGGATTTAAAATTTATTACGCGGCATACGATTTCTGAAGCTAAAAAGCGAAATATTAAGTTACTGGTTGCTGAAGATAATCCAGTAAACCAAAGGCTTGTCATAACGCTCTTAAAAAAATATGGTTATAAAGCAGATATTGCTAATAATGGTATTGAAGCCATCACTGCCCTTGAAAGTCAGACTTACCATCTTGTCTTAATGGATGTACAGATGCCTGAAATGGATGGCTTTGAAGCTACACGACGTATTCGGAGTGGAGAATTTAAACAGCTTGACCCGAATATCTATATTATTGCAATGACTGCTCATGCACTTAAAGGAGACCGTGAACGATGTCTTGAAGTAGGTATGAATGACTATATTTCAAAACCAATTATGCCGCCCAAATTACTTGAATCCATTGAAAAATTTTTAGCTATGAATACGACAATATTAGATAATAAATCATCCTCAGAAACCAGTGAGGAGAATTCTTTATGATTGAAAGGACAGAGTTATGCAGTTAGATGCAAAGATTCCATCTGGAGCATTGGAGCAAAAGTGGAACAATCACTGTTTTGAGCTAAAACTCGTCAATCCAGCAAACAAACGAAAATTTCATATTATTGTTGTGGGAACCGGACTTGCAGGCAGCTCTGCTTCTGCATCTCTTGCAGAACTTGGATACCAAGTCAGTACATTTTGTATACAGGATAGCCCTAGACGCGCGCATAGCATTGCTGCACAAGGTGGGATTAACGCAGCTAAAAATTATCAAAATGATGGAGATAGTATTTTCCGTCTATTTTACGATACCATCAAAGGCGGTGATTTTCGGGCACGCGAGGCTAATGTATATCGACTCGCTCAGCTCAGTACAAATATTATTGACCATTGTGTTGCTCAAGGTATTCCTTTTGCCCGTGAATACGGAGGACAGCTTGCGAATCGGTCTTTTGGCGGTGCACAAGTATCCCGCACCTTTTATGCCAGAGGCCAAACAGGACAGCAGTTATTATTAGGTGCTTATAGTGCATTATCCCGTCAAATTGCAGCAAATAAAGTCACTTTTTATTCACGACGAGAACTTTTGGATATTGTACTGATTAATGGGCAGGCACGCGGTATTGTCGTAAGAAATTTAGTCACTGGCCATATTGAATCTTATGCTGCAGATGCTGTTGTTCTTGCAACAGGTGGATATGTCAACATTTTTTATCTCTCTACGAATGCAATGGCCTGCAATGTAACTGCTACATATAGAGCCTATAAACGAGGCGCTTTGTTTGCCAATCCATGCTTTACTCAAATTCATCCAACATGTATCCCAGTACATGGCACGTATCAATCAAAATTAACTCTCATGAGTGAAAGTTTACGCAATGATGGTCGGGTTTGGGTACCTAAAAATCCAAATGATAATCGGACACCCGATCAAATACCCGAAGCTGAAAGAGATTATTTCCTTGAACGAAAATATCCAGCTTTTGGAAATCTTGTGCCAAGAGATGTCGCATCCCGAAGCGCTAAACAAATGTGTGATCAAGGTTATGGTGTTGGATCAACTAAATTAGCCGTTTATCTTGATTTTGAAGATGCCATAAAACGTGATGGGAAATCAGCTATTGAAAAAAAATATGGCAATCTTTTTCAAATGTATGAAAAAATTACAGGCGTTGATCCGTATGAAAATCCAATGATGATTTATCCTGCGCCGCATTATTCAATGGGTGGTCTATGGGTTGATTATAATCTCATGAGTACAATTGATGGGCTTTTTGTATTAGGAGAAGCAAACTTTTCAGATCACGGTGCGAATAGACTTGGTGCCAGTGCTTTAATGCAGGGACTTGCAGATGGGTATTTTGTTATTCCCTATACAATAGGCGGGTATTTGGCGAGTACTTCAATTCAAAAACTCAGTAACGAACATCCATGCTTTAAAGATGCAGAAAAACAATCCTCTGATATGATTAATGCGCTTATCTCCATCAATGGAAAACGTACAGCGTTTGATTTTCATAGACAGCTCGGACGTATTTTATGGGATGCTTGCGGTATGGCGCGTGAAGAAAAACGGATGGAAACAGCTCAACATCAAATTGCAGAGCTTAAGGATGAATTTTATAAAAATCTTTGCATTCCCGGCAGCCCATCTACGTTTAATCAAAGTTTAGAAAAAGCCATGCGGGTTGCTGACTTTTTGGATTTTGCCCAATTAATGCTGGAAGATGCGATTACACGTAAAGAATCCTGTGGATGTCATTTGAATGAAGCTTATCAAACTCCAGAGAATGAGCCTCTACGTGATGATGAACATTTCTGTCATGTAGCTGCATGGGAATACACAGGTGAAAACACATCCCCGAAACGTCATATTGAACCACTGAGTTTTGAAAACGTCAAATTATCACAAAGGAGCTATAAGTAAGTGAATACGATTAATTTATTTTTGAAAATTTGGCGACAGCCCGGACCTAACATGCAAGGCAATTTTGAAATTTATGAGGCGAAAGATATTTCAACTGAAATGTCATTTTTAGAAATGATCGATGTGGTCAATGAACAACTGACACTCAACGGTAAAGAGCCTATTGCGTTTGATCATGATTGTCGTGAAGGTATTTGCGGGATGTGTGGCGCTATGGTCAATGGATATGCACATGGCCAAGAAAAAGGAACCACTTTATGTCAGCTTCATATGCGTCATTTTTCAGATCATGATACGATTGTTATTGAGCCTTGGCGCGCTAGAGCATTTCCGATTATCAAAGATTTGGTTGTGGATCGGTCTGCATTTGATCGAATAATCCAGTCAGGCGGTTATATTTCTGTGAATACCGGAGGTGCGCCTGATGCTAATAGTATTCTGATTGATCAAAGGGCTGTTGAATCAGCAATGGATGCAGCAGCTTGTATTGGATGTGGTGCATGTGTTGCCGCATGTCCTAATGCATCTGCAATGCTTTTCATGAGTGCCAAAGTATCTCATCTTGCATTATTGCCTCAAGGCCGACCAGAAGCAGCTAAACGGGTTATAGCGATGCTGAATCAAATGAATACGTTGGGTTTTGGGAATTGCAGCAATGAAGCGGAATGTGAAGCGGCTTGTCCAAAATCGATTTCGATTACCCATATTGCTCGCATGAATCGTGAATTTTTTAAAGCAAGTTTTTTTTCTGATGAAAAATAAAAAAATACGTTAGGAGTATAAGAGATAGATTATGTTAGGAAGACACCTAGGATCAATGAAACAAGAAAATCCAAATATTAATGATGAGTCGTCGTTCAAAGGTCTTATTGATCCTTACATCAACGCCATTCTTACCAAAAAAGCAAAAAATATCGTTGCATTAAATGTAAGAGAATTCTGTTCATATACTGACGGTATCATCATGTGTACTGGAACCTCAACGCGACAGGTAATAGCCATTGGTGAGCAAATCGAATATTATTTAAAACAGAAAGGAACAAGACCATTAAGTATTGAAGGGCTAAAAGATGGCCGTTGGGTACTAATGGATTATGGTGAAGTGATCATCCATGTATTTTATGAAGAAATTCGTGATTTTTATGATCTCGAAGGACTTTGGATAGACGTACCACGAATTGATTTTTAATTAAAAAAGCCACGAACATTGATAATTCGTGGCTTTTTTTAATTCGTTATAATTTAATGAAAGACTTACATTGGGGTAGTATGTGAATTATTATCGTCATTCATGTCGGGTAGTTCACAGTTTATTGCTTCTTCTACATCAATAAAACCATCTTCATCAGCATCGCATGGTAATGTTGGCATATCAGGACGACAGTTTATGGCTTCTTCACCATCAATCATTCCATCCTTATTTGTGTCACAGGGTAATTCTGGTATGTTAGCACAGTCCATCGCTTCTTCTTCATCAATCATTCCATCTTTATTTGTATCACACGGTAATGAGGGCATGTAGGCACAGTTCATTTTTTCTTCTTCATCAATCATACCGTCTTGGTTTGCATCGCATGGCATTGGACGTGGATCACAATTTTCTGCTTCTTCTTCATCTACCGCACCATCGTTATTAAAATCACAATGACAATTTTTTTTCTCAAATTCATCAATAATTCCATCATAATTAAAATCACACTTTGGATTATCTGGAGGCAGCCATTGTCTTTCCATTCTGATTACATCTAAACTATAGGCTACAATGTCTCCGGTTTTAGAATTAGCCAATGCTAATCCAATCACATATTTTCCATTTGATATTGGTATTTTCGAGACATTGACAGGAAATCCCGGAATAAATATATCTCCTTGCTCAGATGCATAGTCTATCAATGACACATCTTCCAGTAATTCTTCTTGATCTGGCACAGCAGTAATACATGACATCAGGTCTTTTCCTAATAAAATACCTGTTAAATCTAAAACTACATAATAAGTTGCATTGGGTGAAGCTGAAATAAGTGTTGGTTCAGTATCATCCGAATTGATATCAGGAATCTCTGCAAATTCATTATCCACAGCAGCTTCCATTTGTTTGATAAATAAATAAATATCTACATCTGGTAATTCACGAGTAATATTTGCTATTTTCCAATCCACAAATATAATATTCTCCATAGGCATAAAGGTTCCTGATGCAACAACAATAGGACTAGGGACAGGTTTGTTCACTAAATCTGAAATGGTTAATGCCATAGATACGCATGGAATCGCTAATAACACACTTGCTATTACAAGTGAAAAAAAGTGTTTTTTGGGTAAATTCATATGGTTTCTCCTTTTTTTTTAACATTCTTTGAAATTATGATTGATAACATAGTTAACCTATTAAAAAAATTGAATTTTATCAAAACCACCTCCTTTTCTAAACATAATAATATTGCTTTGCTGCTTATCGATTGTAAGATTGTAATAACTTGTAATAAAAGAAAAAAAATGAATTTATTGCTGTTTCATGTCGAATGAATGGTTATACTTTTATACTTTTTTATTTCAAGCAAATTTTATACCAAAATTAAAAAATGAATCTAAGTACACGAAGCGGTAAATTCGCATCGAATTGTAGGGGCAGGTTTTAAACCTGCCCCTACGTCATACGATAACCCTACTCGACGCGTATTTAGCGTTTTATGTACTAAGGCATAGATAGAAAAGGAAGTTGTAGAAAATGGATCATGGCATGGTTTCCCTTAACCAACCCTTGATATAGCAATATCCTTATGCTATAGGTCTTAAGATTATGTTTCAAACTCATGGTTACCCGATTCATCATTTTTCATCTTAAGAATTTGAAATTGAGAAAGGCAATACGATGTCGATTATTACTATTTCAAGAGGTTCATTTAGCCGGGGTAAAGAGGTAGCTGAAAAAGTAGCAAAACAATTAGGCTACAGTTGTATTTCCAGAGAAATCTTATTGGAAGCATCTGAACTGTTTAATATTCCAGAGATGAAACTGGTCAGAGCCATTCACGATTCTCCGTCTATATTAGATCGGTTTACCAATGGAAAAGAGCAATATATGGCTTATATTCGAGCCGCCTTATTACGGCATGTTCAAAAAGATAACGTGGTATATCACGGCCTTGCAGGTCATTTTTTTCTACAGGGTATTCCTCATGTTCTCAAAGTTAGAATTATTGCTAATATGAATGATCGTATTCAGGAAGAAATGAAGCGGGAACATATATCAGCAGAAAAAGCGCAATACCTGATTAAAAAAGATGATGATGAACGACGGAAATGGGGACAAAGTCTTTATGGAATTGATACGTCAGAGTCAAGTCTTTATGATATGGTTCTCCATATAAAAACATTAAATGTAGATGACGTTGTAAAAATTATATTAAACACGGTTGAATTAGCCTGCTTTCAAACAACGACTCAATCTCAGGAAATACTTGATGATCTAACACTTGCCGCTCAAGTTGAAATCGCTTTGATCGAAGAATTTCCAAAGGTTACAGTCATTTCGAAAAGTAAAAAAGTTACCATTCAAGTTACTACCGGATTAACCATGTTAAAAAATCTATCCAAAGAAAAAGAAATTACCAAGCGTATTGAAGACATTGCTATTAATATCGGTGGCGCTGAAACAGTTACTGTCAAGCTGGTTCATTCTATTTCTAATGAATGATAATGAAAAACTAAAAACTTATAGTTATAAATAGGATATCATTAACTATGTTACCATTTTCTGGAGACCTTCACAACCATACTGCTGTTTCAGATGGCGCTTATCAACCCAGCGAATTGATCAAGCAGGCAAACCAATTAGGTATAAAAGCAATCGGAGTAACGGATCACGATACGTTTGATGGTTTACCTGAAGCAATTCTAACCGGTAACCAAATTGGAATTCAAGTTGTATGTGGTGTAGAAGTTACATTATGTTTTAAACGGCCATATTTCACTGGATCGCTTCATGTTTTGGTTTATTTTAATGAAACATGGCTTCATGATGCTGAGTTTACGACCATGTTTAAAACTATTCTGAATCAGGGTAGAGGAAAACAGCTTGTTTTACAAAGAGTAACTGCGATAAATGAAGAGTTTGGCCCTCAGGGAAAACAGCCCATTTTAAAACGCCAACTGTATCCAGAGGAAGTCTTGAGCTACAGTCCCAATATTACACGAAAGCATTTTTTTCAGGCACTTTCAGAACATCATGGTTTTACTGATCGGGATCAACTCAATAAAATAATTTCAAATGACAGTCCAGCGTATATCCCCTCAGGAATAGAAATGCATTTGTTATCTCCATTTTTAAAACGATACCCTGTAATTGCAGTTCTTGCACACCCTGCGGCTGGTTCTTTTCCCGGAAAAAGCCATTATAGCGAAGTCCTTCCGCCATTTGATATTGTTAAACAGCTTTTGCCAGAATTCTTAAATCCATCCATATTAGGCATACATGGACTTGAAGTATATTATCCGGGACATACAGATGAGCATAAGCAAGAACTTATTGAAATAGCTCATACGCACGACCTGATCATTACCGGCGGGTCTGACTGCCATGACAGTATTAATCGACCTCTTGGTATAAATGGTGTGGATACTGAAACTTTAGAACAATTGTTGAAAAAATTGCTCACCACTTAGTTACATGCAGGCATTGATCATGGCTTCGGCCACTTGATCAAAAATTCACCACAGAGGACACAGAGAGCACAGAGAAAAAAAGATAAGGACGTTAAATTGTAATTCTCTGTGTCCTCTGTGCTCTCTGTGGTAAATTTAAACGCTCAGGTGGACAAATTGAGAGCTATTTTATTTTTCCAATTTTTCTTTTAAGTCAGGATGCTTTTGAAGAATATAAAGGAAATCTTTTTTCTCTAGTTTATAAACCTGACAATAAGTGGTTGCAACAGCAGTGGCAGTCCTTTTACATTCTTTGAGAAGCGCAATTTCTCCAAAACAACTGCCCGGCCGTAATCTATTCAGAATTGTATTTTCTGAGGAGATGATGTCCACAACTCCATAAACAATAAAATACATTTCATGCCCGATATCGCCTTCCTGAATAATTACGGTTGATGGTGGAAAAAGTTCAGATATAAAGCAAGATGCTATTTCTTTAAGGTTTTCTTTTGAAAAATGTTTAAAGAGCGGGACTTGAGAAATCAAATATATTTTGACATGGCTTCTTAATTCATTTTCAAGTTCTGGAGGCAGGTCTGATAAAATTCTATCGTAATAACTCGTAATATTCTGCTTTAAATAATGATCATAAAAACTAAAAATGTTTTCCTGAAGTTTTGATGGGATATTGTATTGTCGCATGAAAGATACTAATGCAGCAATACGTTCTTTTCGAATATTTTTATTTACATTAACGTTCACAATCAGAGACGAAATATTACCAATAATAAAACCATACATACCCACACCTAATAACATAACAAGCATCGTATAAATTCTGCCTATATTTGTCGATGGGGTAATATCGCCATACCCAACTGTGGTCAGGGTTGTTACCACCCAATATACTGATTTAATATAAAATGTAGTATGATCTGTATGTTCGTTATTCGGATATATCAGCATCCATCCACAAGAAAACAGGTTAATTGAAACAAGTATCCAAAAAATAAACAGAATAAAACGAACATATTCGCTATAGGTTATGACAACATTTATTTTACTAAATAAACTAATGACCTTAACTAGTTTCAATAGTCGAAGCAGACTTAACATTAACCCTGCATTTTCATCCCCTAAAGAAAATGCAATAACATCAAAAGGAAAAGCGGCAAACACATCAACAATAAGCCATGAAGAAAGATAGTGTATGCGGATAACTGAAATATCAATTATTAATTCACCATCTTTAAAAAAAGCAGTTCGAAAATTGAACAAAATATCCAATAAAAAAATAATCGTAATAAGAATATCAAAGGAAAACAGATAGATGTTGGGTGAAGCATGAATGCAAAAATTAATAGGAATATGTATAGCTAAAATAAAAATTCCAATGAAATTAATATATGTCCATGTAATCTTAAAGCGGCTGTCTGGCAGTAAATAGAAATGCGTTAATATGTTTTTCATTTTTTTTGAATACTAATTCTTATTCCATTCTTCTAACTAGTGCTGATGGGTATCGTAAACCAAAACGTTGAACCTTTTCCCAGTTGGCTATCAACACCCATTGTTCCAGCCATTTGGGATACAAGTTCACGGCAAAGAATTAACCCAAGTCCTGAACCTTTTTCGCCACGAGTCCCGACTGTTTGTACCCGTTGAGTGATGATAAATAGTTTATCCAACTGTTCTTGGGTTATCCCTATACCTTTATCAATCACAGCAATATGAACTACAGGTTCATTGACTTCTATATTACCTTCTAACTGACGGATAATGATTGATTGATTTGGATGACTAAATTTAATGGCATTGGAAATGAGATTTCGAAGCACAGTATCAAGCATGTGTAAATCTGCAAAAACATTAACATTTTGGTTGATCTCGTTAATGATTTCGATTTGTTTGTCTTTAATGAATTCTGTTAAAAGCAATACAGTTTCGTTGATGCGTTCGTACAAACACAGAGGTTTACGAATTTGTTTTACATGGCCAGTTTGAATGGATGCCCAATACTGTAAATTCTCCATCATTTTATGAGCTTTATGCGAAATATTCATTAAATTTTGGGCATATTTTTCAATTTTTTGATCTTGAATAGATGTTGATCGATTAATTAATAATTCTATTGTTCCCTGTAAAATATTAAACATATTTCTCATGTCATGTGAAACAATGGAGAAAAATTGATTTTTTTTATACAGTTCTTGTTGTTGACGTACAAGGGTTAAATGCGTATGGATTCGCGCTAATACTTCACCTTGCTGAAACGGTTTAGTGATGTAATCCACAGCGCCTAATTCAAATCCACGAATTTTACTAACTGTATCCGTCACTGCGGTCATAAAAATAATGGGAATATGTTTGGTCTCAGAATAGGATTTCAATGCTTCACATGTTTGAAACCCATCTATTTCAGGCATCATAATATCAAGGAGTATTAAATCCGGACTAACCAGTTTAGCTCGAGACAATGCAGTGTGTCCATCTTGAGCGATAAGGATTTCAAAACCAGAGGTATTTAAAAATTCAAACAACACAGAAAGGTTAAATGGGTTATCATCCACACATAAAATAATTGGTTTTGGTCGTGCGTCATTCATATTTCATATGTTCTCCTTTTGTAAGAACTTCGATGTGTTATCTTTACAATAAGCCATACATTGGAAAATAGCAATTTTTTCTCCTTGATCATTCGTAACAGTAATATCATAATTGGCTAATTTAGCACTTTTTGATATTTCTTTGGCTTCGGCATATAATGTACCTTCTTTAGCAGCTTTGAGATAAGATGTACTGATATGAATTGCTACAGCAGGTATCCCATAGGAGTTCGAGGCTATTGCGAAAGCAACATCTGCCAATGAAAAAAGCGCTGCGCCATGAACCATGTCTAAACCATTCAAATGGTGTGTCGTAATTTCGAGTTTTGTCTTGGCGTAGCCTTGCGATACTTCTATGAGTTCTATACCTAACATAGACGCAAAGCGATCTTTTTTTATAAAGTCATTCATGAGTTCCATTGATAGTTTTTTTCCCTTAGTTGACGAATAGGTTAATATTTGAAAATTGACACCAAAATCATTGAGAAATATCGTTACACTGTTTGTTATTTCCTATTCAAGTTATTTTTTCATGAGTTATGGATGGTATGCATTATAGAATAAGTATATCGTTTTTTTGGCACATGTGTCATTGTCTTATCATGATAAGATGATTTATATAGCTTTCCAGAAAAGTTTTTTGCTGCGTTATCGGTCGTCGATGTATTAGGTATACACCTTCCTCCCTGCTGCCTTGCCAAAATTCTTTTCTGAAAAACTATAGACTAATGAAATCAGTATCTACAAATTTTTTATTTATGGTATAAATTTTGCTAAATCCATCAGAAATAATTACATATCTAATGCTTTTTAATGGAGTATGCTTATGAATATGCGGCATGAAAATGATAAAGGAATGAAATGCATTAATGGCGAGATTAAATTATATACGAATGACTCAGATCAAATGCTTTCAATGATCAAAGAACAAATGGATGCTTTTTTAGGTATCCATAAAGAACTTGTCGATATTCAAAAACAACGATTGCGCATTGAAGAAAAAAAAGCAGACGCTTTAGATAAACGAGCTCAGGCAGAACTCATGAAAGCAGAATCTCTCAATACGATTGCACTAACTCTATATGGGCTTGCGAGTAAAGGGGGATTAAAGCAATTCATGGAATCTGTTGACACCGAAAATGAATCTCAACATAACAAAAATTCTGATATTCAAAAAAAAGATGAAGGCTATAAAAGTAATCAAGACGAAAGCAAACCAATTATTGATCATTTGTTCGATTTTGAAGACTCAGAATTTGATATTCATACGCAAGATTCATCTGATACTTCAGAAACAATTGATCCTATCGAAAATCAATTGAATAACCTGAATGATGATCAATCTCAAGATGTTGTCGATTTATCTGAGTTTAATTTTGAAGATAAAGACGAGAAGAATACCCCATCAATGTCAGAAGATATTGATTTTGAAGATATCAATGCATTATTAGATGCCAAGCCACCTTCAAATGATCCTTTCAATATTAGTGATCTCAATGAATTGTTAGATACTGAACCCGCTTCTGAAAAAGAGATCAATGTTGACGATTTAAGCGCATTGTTAGATGACGAACCAGCACCTGCTAAAGTACATGATTTGGATGATTTAAGCGCATTGTTAGATGAAAAACCAGCTCCTGCTAAAGCACATGATGTGGATGATTTAAGCGCATTGTTAGATGAAGAACCAGCTCCTGCTAAAGCACATGATGTGGATGATTTAAGCGCATTGTTAGATGAAGAACCAGCACCTACTAAAGTACATGATGTGGATGATTTAAGCGCATTGTTAGATGAAGAACCAGCACCTGATAAAGTACATGATATTGATGATTTAAGCGCATTGTTAGATGACGAACCAGCACCAGCTAAAGCACATGATGTGGATGATTTAAGCGCATTGTTAGATGAAGAACCAGCACCAGCTAAAGCACATGATGTGGATGATTTAAGTGCATTGTTAGATGAAGAACCAGCACCAGCTAAAGCACATGATATTGATGATTTAAGCGCATTGTTAGATGAAGAACCAGCACCAGCTAAAGCACATGATGTGGATGATTTAAGCGCATTGTTAGATGAAGAACCAGCTCCAGCTAAAGTACATGATGTGGATGATTTAAGTATATTGGTTGAAGATAAACCTTCTTCACAAAAAACATCAATAAAACCTGTTCAGGAAAAAAGTTCACCTTCTGTTGAACCGCCGATAAAGCCTGCCCCTCAAAAACAAAAACAGATTCCCGAACCCATATCGGCGGAGGATTACAAATCGCAAATTATTGCCCGAATAATCACCTTAAAAGAAGTTGAAGGCTTATCAGTTGAAGAAACAACAAAACGATTTAATGATGAAGGTGTAAAACCCTTAACGGGCAAGGGAGTATGGCACCCCAAAATCATTTCACAAATTTATGCCTCAATTGATGCTGTACGTAAAAAACACCACAGCGCATAAAAACGTTTCATTTGATCGTTAGAAAACTATTATTTGGCCCCAGCATTTTTTGCGAATGAAGTGTCAACAAATTTTTCCATATCGATTTTAGTTTTCATGATCCCCATGTTTTTATGCATATAGTTTTGAATCGTTTCCAAGTCTTCAATAACTGGAAACAATTCACTAGTAGTTATCCGTTTACGAGGATCGGCAAGTATATTTTCAATAACACTTTTTTCCTGACCTAAAAAAGATGCGCCAATTGCAGCAGCAGGCCCGGGTTGAGCCTCAATGGATATACCAGATCGAACTAGGCTATTCGTAATTTCCTGAATCGCATCCCCATGTTTTTTAAGAACGTCATCACGAACAACAAATACGCAGCAAGGATGATTTGGCCACAGGTCTTTAGAAAGATAAAATTCTTCCCCATAACCATTCGCAATCGCTTGAGACCCGTATGGTTCTGCAACAATAAAACCTGCGATTTCTCCTTCTTCATCATATTGAATCGCTTCTGGCATTTGAAATGGGGCAACCACTTCTAAGAATACATCTACTCCTTTATCTTTCCCTGTTCCGGGTTTTAATCCTTTTTCAGCAAGCAATTTATGAAAAAGCATATTATGAACTGAAAGCTGGTACGGTATTAATACGACTTTTCCAGAAAAATCCTCAATCGTTTTGATGTTTGCTTTTTTACTTTTGACCAAAATACTGCCTGATTTGTGTGTAAACAAAATCAATTTTAACGCAACACCTGATTTATAGAGATCCATGGCAGTCGGTGCGAGAATAAACGCTGCATCAATTTCTTTAACAGCTAGGGCATCAGCAACCTCATTCCAGCCATTTTTGACTACTGTTTTTAACGAGCAATAGTTAAATGTTTCCATTCCTTTTTTTTGTTTAAGATCGGTAACGCCCAGAATAAGATGATCCGTTATCTTAAGATGTCCAATTTTAATAACTGGTTTATCTGCCATATTCTCCTCCATGTGGAATCAGAATTAAATTACGAATTATGAATTATGAATTACGAATTATAGAATTTATATACTATTAAAATAGATATAGCGAACTCATAACTTTTATGTCAACTATTTCATTTTTCAATTTTTGATTTCAGAATAACAGTTATGATTCGTCTGATATTATCTTTTAAAATAAGTTGAAATACCGCCGAATTTTTTTCTTAATTTGGGTTTTTCAATTTTTCCTGTAGGATTACGGGGTACATCATCGAAAAAAATTTTTTTTGGCCTTTTATACTTTGGTAGTCCTTGACAAAAAGAGATCACATCATGCTCAGTCATGTTCATTCCGGGTTTGAATTGAATAATAGCCGTAACGATTTCCCCAATTCGCTCGTCTGGTATTCCAATAACAGCGGCATCCTGAATCAAGTCATGTTTCATGAGAAAATCTTCGATCTCTACAGGAAAAATGTTTTCACCACCAGAAATGATAATGTCTTTTTTTCGGTCTAAAAGCCAGACAAAACCGTCATTATCTATTCGGGCAATATCGCCTGTACATAACCATCCTTTTTGGATCGTTTTTAATGTTTCCTCTTCATTTTTGTAATAAGCTTTCATAATGCCCGGCCCCTTAACGATTAATTCTCCGGGTTCTCCAAGAGGCACATCGGCCATATTTCGATCCACAATTCTCATTTCCCAGTCAAAGCCCGGGATACCAATCGCACCAATTTTATGAAGATTCCCTATTCCCAAATGAACACAACCCGGGCCTGTAGCTTCGGTAAGTCCATAATTGGTATCATATTCATGATGCGGAAAGACTTGTTTCCATTTATGAATTAAAGTTGATGGCACAGGCTGGGCACCAATATGCATTAACCGCCAGAATGAAAGATCATAGTTTTTAAGATCAAGCGAACCCTTTTCAATCGCTAATAATATGTCATACGCCCAAGGTACAAGCAGCCAAACGATAGTAATCTGTTCTTCAGAAATCGCTTCCAAAATCCATTGCGGTTTAATTCCTTTTAAAATAACAGCCTTTGCACCTACAATAAAATTGCCAAACCAGTGCATTTTAGCCCCGGTATGATACAATGGGGGAATACATAAAAAATTATCTGAATGGATTTGATGGTGATGATGATTTTCAATATAACAGGAGGCTTCTAAATTCCGATGAGTCAATAATACTGCTTTTGGAGACCCGGTTGTCCCAGAAGTAAAATAAAGCCCTGCTTCATCAGATAGTTGAATATCAATATCAATTTCATCAGGTGAGTTTGTATTGATAAATGTGGTATCTTGAATCGCATAAATAGGTTTTTGATCTGGCTGCCCCACATAGATATAACAGGTGATTGTTTGATCAAGATAGTGCTTAATCGAATCAATTCTCTCAATAAAATCCTGACCAAAAATAATTGCTTTGGCTTCTGAAATTTCACAGCAATAGTGAATTGTGTCAGCTAAAAAACGAAAATTTAACGGTACAACCCATGCTCCAGAATATAAAATTCCAAAATAATACGGAAGCCATTCAATACAATTTTTCATTAATAGAACAACACGATCACCTTTTTTAATCCCCCGTGATCGTAAGCCATTGGCAAGACGCAAAGATTGTTCACGAAATGTCTCCCATGTGATTTCTCTTCGTATGTCAACTTCAGGGTCTCGTTCTACAAGGGCAGTTTCTTTTTCATATAATCTTGCATTTCGATCTAATATGTCAGTGATAAGCATCTAACGAGCGTCCTATTCCATCATATTCTATAGCTTTCCAGAAAAGTTTTTTGCTTCGTTATCGGTCGTCGACGTATTACATATACGCCTTCCTCCCTGCTGCCTTGCCAAAATTCTTTTCTGAAAAACTATATAAACGTGTATTGTATAAAAAAACCCGTTGCTATTAGAGATAAGCAACGGGTCTTAATCTATTTATTTATAATAAAATTACTTCACTTCTTCATAATCTGCATCAACCACGTCATCATCACCTGAAGCGGTTTTACTTTGTTGTTGACCCTGTGTTCCAGCACCTGCAGCGCCTCCGGGGCCTCCGCCGGGACCAGCACCCGGTTGACCGCCAGCTTGAGAAGCCTGTTGGTACATAAATTCTGCAAGTTTATGAGAAGCTTGAGTTAACTCCTCGGTTAATTTTTTGATATTTTCCGCATCCTCTGTTCCAATAGCATTTTTTACTTTACTTATGGCTTGTTCAATACTCGATTTACTAGCACTATCTATTTTATCTCCAAATTCCTTTAGGGATTTTTCTGTTTGATAGATAATTGAGTCAGCAGTATTTCGAGCCTCAACCAATTCCTTTTTCTTTTTATCTTCTTCAGCATGCAACTCAGCTTCTTTAATCAATTTTTCAATTTCTTCTTTGTTCAAACCGCTTGATGCCGTAATTTTTATGGATTCCATTTT
>PDZT01000313.1 GCA_002753105.1 Deltaproteobacteria bacterium YD0425bin50
TCCAGAAGCCGTTCAGCATGAAGGCTATAGCAGCTAAGATTCGAAATGTTTTGGAATCAGGGAATAACAATGCGTTGCAGGTAAATTTTATGGGGTGCAATCCCAAAATATGACAAAAAGAATGATAAGTTTTTTTCAACAAATACAAAACCCCGAAGGGGTCAAATATACCAGCCCAGGGCAACGCCCTGGGTAATGGATATAAAGAATTTTTTAGCCCTGAAAGGGCGTGATATAATTGAAAGTCAATACCTTTCATCATATTCAATCCCATATTTTAAGAGTAAAATTTTTAGCTCTTAAACGTTTTATTTTTGATGATGAAGCACTTTTGATAATGATTGGGACAAAATTAATCCTCTATTTTTTATATGTCACGCCCTTTCAGGGCTAAAAACTGTTTGTATCCATTACCCAGGGCATTGCCTTGGGCTGGTATGTCTAACCCCCTTCGGGGTTTTGTTGTATTAAATGAAAGAAAAGCGGTACCATTTTTCATTATTTATTTGTTGTCATATTTTGGGAATGCACCCGGCCGAAACGAAAATCAAGCTCGGGTTATAATACAAAGAGGGAATTGTGATGACTCAGTTTAATAATGCTATGGAAATTTTTAAATTGCTTAACAAATCAAACTGCCGGCAATGTCTTGAATTAACCTGTCTCGCATTTGCTGGAGCAGTATATACAAGACAAAAACAGCTTTCAGAATGTCCTCATCTGTCTTCAGATATTCTTGAAAAATATAAAAACCGTGACAGAAAAGCCCCTATAGTTGACCAAAACATAACTGAAACGATGATGGATGACTTCAAAAGAGAAATCCGAACTGTTGATTTAGAAGCGAAAGCAGCAGCTTTAGGTTGTGTATTCTCTCAAGGCAGGATGACTGTAAAAGTTCTTGGTAAAAATGTCAGCATAGATTCCCAAGGTAATGTATTTACAGATATTCACGTAAATCCAAGAGTGATTATGCCTTTATTCAATTACATTATTCAAGGTTCAGCTAAACCCATATCAGGTAATTGGGTTCCTTTTTGGGAACTTCCGCATGGCCGAGCATGGAAAGGTTTATTTGTTCAGCAGTGTGAAATAGTTATTAAAAAAATTGCGGATAATTATCCCCATTTTTTTGAAGAAATTATCCGTCTGTTTAATGGTAAACAGATTGAAAACCATTATCAGGCAGACATTACACTGGTATTATATCCTCTGCCCAAAATCCCTTTTTTAATTTGTTATTGGCTACCGGAAGAGGGAATCGACTCTGAATTACATTTATTTTTTGATGCTTCTGCTGAAGATTTCTTGACAATCGAATCGCTGTATTCCATAGGGGCTGGATTGGCACGGATGTTTGAAAAGATTACTTTACGTCATGGAGTTTCAGATTGACAGTAATGAATAATGAAAATAGCAACCTTGATCATCGTTTCGGCCAAACAGTAGGGGCGATGCTTGTCATCGCCCATCGCCCTTTCATCAGGGCGAACACAAGGTTCGCCCCTACATCACACATTATGATCATTTGGCCGAAGCTAAGATCAAGGCCAAAATACCATAACTTAATTTAGAATCGAGACGAATATGGCCTTATTGCATTCAAGCTATAAACAACTTGAAGAGATTGTTGGGAAATCCAATTTTATACATAACATTGAAGACCGAATATGTTATGCTTATGATGCTACTGGTCAAACGTATTGTCCTGATGCTGTTATTTTTCCAAAAAATGCAACAGAAATCGCTGAAATCCTCACATTAGCGAATGAACATGATTTTTATATTATTCCAAGAGGCAGTGGAACGGGTATGACAGGAGGATCACTCGCTATAAAAGGGGGAGTGGTTTTGGCTTTTTCTCAGATGAACAGAATTTTAAAAGTAGATAAGGACAATCTGATTGCACATGTAGAACCCGGGGTTATTACAGGACACCTACAGGCGTTTGTTGAAGATATGGGACTTTTTTATCCACCTGATCCATCAAGTTCTGATATTTCTACCATAGGTGGCAATGTAGCCGAATGTGCAGGCGGCCCTCGTGCTGTAAAATATGGTGTTACCCGTGATTATGTGTTGGGTTTAGAAGTGGTGTTACCTACTGGTGAAATAATTCAAACTGGCGTTCAAACCAAAAAAGGCGTTGTTGGGTATGATCTAACCCGTCTTTTTGTAGGTTCAGAAGGGACGTTAGGTATTATTACCCGTATTATTTTAAAATTAATCCCTAAACCTGAAGCAGTTCAAACGATGCTGGTAGTTTTTGATGATGTGAATACGGCTGCTGAAACTGTTTTTGCCGTTCGTACTCTTTCCATTACACCGCGATGTATTGAATTTATGGATGAGGCATCCATCCAATGTGCAAATCAGGCTGTTCCTTTAGGGCTTCCAGCGCATGTTAAAGCTCTCTTAATTATTCAGGTTGATGGCAGCCCATATCAGATCGATAGGGATATGGAACGAATTCAACAACTCTGTTATGCAAAAGGCGCTTTGCGTGTTGAAGTTTCAAATTCCTCAGAAGATACAGAACGTATATGGAAAGCACGTAAAGCTATTTCACCGGCATTGTACATGTTTGGCAAAGATAAAATCAATGAGGATATTGTGGTGCCAACCAACCGTATTCCAGACATGATTAAAAAAATTGACGCATTAAGAACTGCTTCAAAGCTCATGATGGTTTGCTTTGGTCATGCAGGTGACGGGAACATTCATGTGAATATTATGCTCAATAAAGATCATTCTTCTGAACTGGAAAAAGCAGAAAAGGTTATCCATGAGGTTTTTGCTTATACCTTGGAACTTGGCGGAACGATTTCAGGTGAACATGGTATTGGGATCACTAAAGCGCGGTATATGCCAATGGAAATAGGCAAAGTAGAATTAGCTCTAATGAAAAAATTGAAAACGCTTTTTGATCCTAAAGGAATTTTAAATCCGGGAAAACTATTTTTGTAGTTCTAAAAAATGCGAGAACTCCTACAGATTTTCAGATAAGTGAATTGCAAAGATGAACGATTGTAGGGGCGAGGCATGCCTCGCCCCTACGGGAATTTACCACTTCTCATTTTGCTCTCAATTGTGAAATTTAATATCTGAAAATCTATATAAAAAAACAAGCTGCATCATGCCCATGTTCCACTTGTACCATCAGAGGTTTTTCATGATGACATCGATCAAATGCAAACTTACATCGATCACGAAAATGACACGCGGTTTTCGAAAACTGAAATGGCGATAACACTTGACCATCAATGGTTTTTAGTCGTCTTTCACGTTTATTCAGCTTGGGAATGGAATCCAATAAGCCTTGAGTATAAGGATGACGCGGTCGAAAAAAAATATCATCACGACTGCCTTGTTCGACAATTTCAGATGCATACATCACCATAATCCGATCACACATATCCCACACTACGCCCATATCATGCGTAATCAACAACATTGCTGTTTGAGTGGATTTGATTTGTCGAATCAGTTCGAATACCTGTGCCTGAATCGTAACATCCAGCGCAGTTGTCGGCTCATCAGCAAGAATTAAATCCGGATCAAGCATTAAGGCCATTGCAATCATCACACGTTGCTGCATTCCTCCTGAAAGTTGATATGGATACGCATACATCCGTGTTTCAGGATCAGCAATCCCTACTTTTTTTAACCAGCTCTGAATGAACGGAATTGCTTCTTTTTTAGACATGACTTGATGAATTTCAATCATTTCAAGCAGTTGTTTCCAGATAGGCTGTAATGGAGATAGCGCTGAAATTGGGTCTTGAAAAATCATGCTGATCTGTTTTCCTCTGATTTTTTGCATCTGTTCAATCGGAAGATTAAGAATATTCTGATCTTTAAATCGGATTGAACCCCGTTCAATTTTACCGTTTGGACTTGGAATGAGCCTCAAAATACTTAATGCAGTTACTGATTTTCCAGAACCGGATTCACCTACTAAACCAACCGTTTCGCCTTGCTGGATATGCAGGCAAACATGATTAACCGCAGTAAATCGACCCTCACCAGCATCAAAACTTACGCTTAACTCATTGATATCTAATAAGATATTTTCCATTATTCTAATCTAATCGTGAATATTGCTTGGGATCAAATGCATTACGAATTCCTTCACCAATAAAAATACCCAGTAACATGACAATAAATAATGCTAATGATGGATATAAAATCAGCCACCATGCCCATCGATATTGCTGCGCTTGAAACAAAAGTTCTCCTAAACTGGGTGTTGGCGGTGCAAGACCAAATCCCAAATAATCAAGCGCTGCTAATGATCCAATTGCGCCCACAAGAGAAAATGGAAAAAAGGTAATCAAAGGAACAAGCGCATTCGGTAAAATATGGCGTAACATAATGATTCGACTCGGTAATCCTATACATTTTGCAGCTTCCACAAATGCTTGTTTGCGAACGCGTAAAAATTCAGCCCGAGTGTAATAAGAAATCCCGATCCAGTTAAATAGGCCATAACATATCAACAGCAGCCAAAAGCTTCGTCCATATACAGAACCCATTAAAATCATAATGTATAGAAAAGGAAGCGCACTCCATATTTCAATAAAACGCTGTGCACTCATATCTAGTATCCCGCCATAGTACCCCTGAACTGCACCAGCTAAAAAACCAACAACCATAGACCCTATAGTTAATAAAAAGCCAAAACTTAACGATATTCGTAACCCATATAAAATTCTGGCAAATACATCCCGGCCTGCGCTGTCAATACCTAAACAATGATCTTTTACCGGAGGAAAAGGGAAATGCACATCTTGTTTATCATAGGAAATTTCATAAGCATTATCCTGTAGTTGAATGGTATGAGTATCGACATGGCCATTGATCCGATTCTGAATATT
>PDZT01000038.1 GCA_002753105.1 Deltaproteobacteria bacterium YD0425bin50
TATATTCTGGATTCCGGATTAAAATTGAAAAATAGTCATTTTTCAATTTTCTCCGGAATGACGTGTTGGATTGTTGCTTCAAAGAGTTCTCCCCCCAACCTTTAAATACGCCCATGATGATCAACTCCGTTATACTCTACTCATTTTTTCTCCTTTGTAATGCTGTTTTTTTGATCTTTTCAATGCTTTTATGTATATTTTTTGTACCGTTCAATTCAACACCAAATAGATCAAATGTGTTTTTTAGGAGATCAAATCCGATATCGATTGGTTTTTCAATCACTTTTAGGCCGACACCTGTGGCTTCTTTCATGATTTCTTTTCCTAAGTCAATCGAATTTAAGACAATCCCAGCAACATCTAAAGAAATTGTTGGAGATAACAAATCCCCTTTGATTGCAAAAGGAATCTGTGCCAACGCATGATAGTTCAATCTCAAAGCGCCTTGAATAGTTTGATGAACTAAATCAATTTCACCATGTCCAATAATCTCGTCCATATCTGTAATTAAGAATAGTTTATCAATACTTAGCGTTGGATAGTTAAGCGTTGCTTCGATTGAAAAACTATGAATGTGAATGTGTTTTGGGTCTTCTTTATAAATTCTTAAATGCATTAGTACTTCCCGAATCGGATAATCCAAAATTTCAATTAAATTGGGAATGGTATATCCATGAAGAATGGCATTAGATATGAATACGCGGCCATTGCCTATACATGTATCCATTTTCTTATACAAATTGTTGCCTTTTACGTCTATAGACACATCTATGGTGCCATTGGTGATTGAAAATTCATGAAATACTTGCTGAATAAGTACTGATAAATCCATTTTATTGATCTTGACATGAATGAGATCATAAGCAATATCTTTTTCAAATAAGGTATCAAACACAATTTCGAACATACCTTGAAAGAGTCGAACCGGTTCCAAATGAATAATTTGTTTTTTAGCATCTATTTGAATTTGGAACCGTACATTGCTAACCTCAAAAATAGAGCGTGTTTCAGACATAGATGGGTGCAGAAAAAGTGTCACAGTTTTAAATTCGACTTGTTCGAGAGTTACATTACCTGAGGAAGTTTCGGCGTCTTGGATCACAACTGGAGATGGTTTTTTATACTGCCAATTCCATTCCCCCTTTGCATTTTGTACAAGATGAATCTCAAAGGTATGAAGTAAAATGGTTTTGATAACCAAATTGTGTTTTAAATAGGGTAAAAAGCGAATAACGATACACCCGAAATCGACTTGTGCAAGAGGTAATCCATTGAATGTATCACGATTACCCAATGTCAATTGATGTACTTTTAGTCCAAACCAAGGCAAAACGTTAACTCGGATATGACCATGAATTTGAAATTCATAATCTGTAATCAGCGCCATAGCCTTAATGATATCTGTTTTATAATTATTGCCATTGATGATATAGGGAATCAGCCAGACGAACAAAGCCAAAAGAATTAAAAGTAAACATACTACAAATACGAGCATCATAATAGTTATTTTCCTATGAAAATATGGGATTGAATTGGTTTATGCCTTTTCGGGTACACATAACGTTGATATTTGCAGGTCTGGTCAGTGCGCACCTGATCGCAAGTTTATATATTTATGATACGAACCTTAGTTTATCGAAGACCATTATTGCCGTTAGTCATGCTGGCTATGTACCAGTTCCTAATCTGCGTTTAATTCCAATGTTATCCTCGTACCATACTGCGTTGATATCAGCACTTTTTTTTACGCTAAGTGCTGGCAGCGGGATAACTCTTCTCACGTACTTACTTGTATGGCTTTGGCATCATCATAGACGTTCTTGGATAGCTCAAGTCATGATTATGTTGAGTTGCCTAATTTCACTTAATGAACATGGATTCAATTTTTGGACATCGTTATTATTTATTGGCGTACCCATTGCAGTCATTGCGGCTTACCGGTTATCCAAAATGTATCTCAAAACAGTCATGGTGACAGATCCATTAGTCAACTTTTTTTATTTTTTAATTGTTGCTTATGTTCTGATGCTTCTCGTTGTGATAAAACCAGATTCTGATTACGCTTTTTTCTTTGTTCGCGATCGCTTTTTATTTTCAAATCCAATGGGTTTGAAAATAAACGACTTTTATTACAAATACAACCTGTTTCCAACAGAAGCTTTCAAATCCTTAGAACAAAAATTGATGAAAACATGTTATATTCAAAACAGTTCATCAATTTCATCTTCTGACCTTGCATTATTAGAAAGAAAAATGAGTGAATCGGATTATATATTATTTAAACATGACCCTGTGGGTGAAATCGATTGCGTTATTCATATCCTTAATCAACACAATATCGATTTGATCAATCAAGATAAACCCATTATTCATACCAGTCTATCAGAATTCTTGAAGCATTCAAAAAGGATATTCACTGATTTTTCAAATAAAAGTGATCGGTTTAGCTTTTTTCGGCAATTTACATTTTATTCACTTATACTTGCTTTTCCGATTCTCATGGTCTGGATTATGATTGTTGGACTATCAGTCCTCTTTTCATTAATGATGTCACAAAAACATGCGACTATAGTGTCATCAATAATGGTCATCATATGTTATGTTATACTCATGTACTGTACTTATTCCTTGCGGTGTGACCAAGAAGCATTACAACATGAAAATAATTTGTGTTCAATCTATAAGATATATCAAGAAAAACTTGAAGTATCGAATTTCCCCACATATAAACACGTCATGTCAAATTCGAACATTGCTGAAACCTATTGGCTTTTAAAAACAATGGCATTTAGTAAAACACCTGAAACAGTATCAGATATCCGTCATTTTTTAAATAGTCCCCATATTAATCTTGTATGTATGGCATTATATGCAGGATCATGCCGTAAAGATCAGGTCATCATTCAGTATGCGTGGGCCAAACTCAACAATTCAGAACACTGGTATGAACAGCAGTATGCATATCAAGCTCTCAAGGAACTTGGGTGGAGACAAACATCAGGATCAAAACCATAATTATCTGCCTGTGTGGATTATATTTCATTGAAACCTGTATCGGTACACTACAGCATTACAGTAATCGATACGCTTTGCTTATACTGGGTAGTGGACGATGTGTTGAAATCTGGTGGATACTTGGCTGGGTTCAATTCAAAGAAGGGTTTCGTCTGATTTCCATGTGTCGAGCTGATATCTGGCATGTAATTCACCAAGGTATCATATGGTCATTGAGCTTTGGCATGATTTCGATAGGCATACTGTTGATTTTGGCATGGATACAAGGCTGGGATGTTTTTACATGGATCATGGTTACTTTACCCCAAAGTGATGTGGATAAAGTTATTTTTTTTCTTGTTGCAGGCTTGATTGGGCCTATTGCTGAAGAATTATTTTTTCGTGGAATCCTCTATAATTTTTTTCGTCCTTATGGCATGGTAGCTGCCATGCTATTCAGCACATTTCTATTTAGCATGGCACATGTTCAGACAACGCCCATTCCAGTTTTTCAACTCATTGGCGGGTGTTTATTTGCAATCGCTTATGAAAAAGAAAAATACCTTTTGGTTCCCATGATTCTTCATGTTAGTGGCAACATGGGCCTATTTGTGATTTCGTTGATATATCCACTACTGGAATCATGTTATTAATGCGGAGCAATTGAAATGCCAGATGGCGTAAACACATCCACGTTGATTTGTCCAATGCTCAACGTTCCAAAAATTTTTTTATTTGTTCCTTCTGCATCTTCTGCCAATGCAATTTCAGTTTCTGGAGGCATATCAACGAATATATCAATCGTTGGCAGACCAATAATCAAAGCTGAATCAGAAACATCTACAGTCATTGTATCTGAAAGGACGATGGAAATGTCAAAAGAACCAAGTGCTTCGAGAATTAAATATCCGGGAGTACCTGATGCATATCCATCCGGGTCCCCCCATGCCAAACTCGTAAAATTTACATCAACCGAAGTACTTCCAAGAAACGTAATACTCACACCACTTTGTGCGCTAATCATAGCCAATTGATTATCAGTGAACACGTCACAGCCCATACCAACATTAGGTAAACACAAGATCAGTAAAAAAATTATCCCTATCATTTTCATATTCATCATCCTTAACTTGTTAAAAAATGATTAATTTGATTTGATCTTATAAAAATAAGGAATGTCGTTTCACCCAGTTATTATTATGGGTGAATTGACATTCCTTGTGTACTACAAAAACACGTTAAGGTACAGTAAAATATTTTTTTGGAGTTACTCGAGGCCCTAATACCCCGGTATTGCTTTGTGTCTGAACTGACCATCGGTAGGTTCCAGCTTGCAGATTTAAAACAGGTGTGACAGAACAGGTTGTCCCATTACAGTTAGCAAGTGCTTTGGTAAACCATTCTCCCAAAAGAGCCTTGGTTGAATTACGAACCTCTAAGAAATAATAAGCAGATTCAGGTACATCTTTCCATGTAAATGTGGGGCTACTGTTTGCTGTAGGTGAAATCAATTCTGTAGCAGGTGGAGGGCCATCCTGAGTCTGAACAAACGTTGATTTTTCAATTTGCTTCGTACCATCTGCCATCTTAACGGTTATTGACCATGTGCACGTTCCTCTGACCTCAACATTTGGGGTTGCTGAGCATGTTGATCCATTACATGCGGCTTGAACAGGTGTGTACCATTTACCCAATTTTACGCCATCATAATCCTTAATAGACAGGAAATAAGCAGTCGCTCCTGAAATATCGTTCCATGTATAGGTTGGAGTTAAATCAGCTATGGATTCGGGTAAAGGGACTACGACTTGATTTGTAACCGGTGGTGGCGTATAAATTTGAGTAAAATTGGCTACAATTTGCATATGGGTACGAACATTGGTTAGTGTCAGCGGATTGTTTGTACCTGTATATGCTCCGCTCCAACCTGAAAATGTATAGCCTGAGCCGGGAATTGCCTGCACAGCAGTGCAACTACTTCCTTCAATGATGTTCTGAGTCAGTGTGCCAGAAATCGTACCATTGGCTGCAGCAACAAAATTGACAGTATAAAGAGGCGCTACATAATCTTTTAAAACATACTTTAGAAAACCGCCAACCCACTCTACTGCTAATGAATACAAATTTTCACAATAGATATAATGGAAATTTTTAGTATTGGCTTCAAGTACTTGGCTGAGATTATCCGACGGTAAAACCCGCCTAACTTTATTTACCTTAAACACTGCGGGGACAACGCCAATTCCTGTTTTGCTTGGATCACTGCTTTCTGGATCACCATCGATACTTTCAAAATAAAAATAGTTCGGATCATCAGGAGTTTCCCACCAATCTGGATTGACACCAATCCCAACTCCAATCCAGTTCTTACCAATCCCATCAATCCCATAAAAATCATTTCCAAACCAACCGCCATCATCGTAACGTAAGCCTGTTCCATTATGATAAGGGAACATCCGTTTTAATTCACTATCCGGCTGTTTATCACCCTCACTTTCCACAAGTGTAGCACCATAATAAGAGGTCATATAGTAGGTTCGCCATGCAAGATTCCGCATAAAATCAGAAGCGCTGTCTGTTCGGATTGTTGGATGGGGTAGGCCTGTAGTGGCTAATAATCCATCTGTTGAAGGAAAGCGCAAAGCTGCCGGAGGTACCATAGTAACTTTACTGAAATTAATTGCAGCAAAAGTTTCAATATCATCTCCCATACCATGAAAATCAGCATGTATATGTGACGGCGCTGTCATATCTTCAAGCATATGGCAAAATCTTCCACCTTGAAAATACGGATTTTGTACTGTCAAAAAAATATTCCATATCGTTTGAGAATACCCCATAGCATTGGCAAAATCTGGGATACCATACCATGTTTCGCTGGATAATGGGTTGTAGCCATGACTTTTCCATGACAAACTGGGCACATTGGTGTCCTGATTACTCCCCCATATATTCGTATCCCAGTCTGCACTTAAGCCATAATCTTCTTTTACAGAGCCTTCATCCAAGAATGTGAGTTCCTGATCCGTCGCTTTATTGAAATAAATATAATCTGCTAAAAATGAATATCGTGCATCTTTGCTAATTAAAAATTCAACGGCTTTAATGGTTAGCCCGGGGTGACTTGATACATTGTCCCATGCCATAAGACTATATGGAACAAGCAAAAAAGATAATATAATTAAAGGGATGCAAATCTTACGCATCATGTTTTATACTCCTTTCAATCAGTTTAGGTTATGATGACTATTTCATGGTTTTTATTTTGACGAAAGCTGCATGACGCAGAGTGAAAAAGGCATTGTCAGTTAAGCCCGATAACTGCTTTAATGATTCCTTTGCTTTTGGAGTATTGAGTTCCTTTAGTTTACTTGTACCCCAGATGATATATTCAGTTGTGCGTGGATGCTGCAATAATTCATCATAAATAAAATTGACTTGGTCATCTGTTGACATTTTCGAGGCTTTAATTTGCGTTTTGGCAAGTTTTGCCGTACTGCGATACATATAGGTTGTGTCAGGTTGATCAAATACCTCTATTGCAGAAAGTGCACGAGAATCTCCAATCAATCCAAGGGCTTGAATTGAACTGAGCCGTACTTTGTTATCGTCTGAATTCAAACCGATTAACGCAAGTTCAAATCCGTCTGATACACCTAAAAGGCCCAATGATCCCGCTGCATAAATTCGCATCACCATGTCATTTGATTCATTTGTCAATTCTGCCTTTAACAAAGGAACTGCATCAGGATTTCCGCATAATCCTAAACCTACAATAGCTGCGCGTTTTCGATATTCACAAATACTTAATGTTCCCTGATTGCATGATACTAAAACATTTTTAAGAATACTCAATGCTCTTTTACCTCCAATACGGCCGATAGTTCTCGCTGAATTATTAATCGCGCTGAGATTATCCGTATTCATGAGCATATTCTCTAAAACATCAAGTGAGTCTTCGGACCTGAATTCTCCCAAAAGATTCATGGCAGTAACTTTGGCATCCCAATCCTGTTTTAATGTATTTGCATCTCTTGCTCGTGGCTGCGCTTCTATAAAATTGACGAGTTCAGGAATACCAGTTTGCCCCTGATCCACAATTTCTTCAATGGCCAATTGATAATCCTGAATACTTCCGGCTGGGGTTGCTAATCTGTCTATTGCATTCTGAGCCATCAATGGATGTGCCCAAACCGCAATAAAGCTGATTAGAATAAAAAACGTAAAATAAAAACGTCGCTTCATGTAGGTGTACCTCCTTATTAAAAAAGGGTTTTGAGGTTAAATCTATTTAATACCATTATTAAATTTTTTAATAATTTCGATAGGTATTTCTTTAAATATCACTTTATAGCTATGTTGTATATTTCACAAAAAAAATCAGGATATATCGGTATGATCGATAGATTCAGTCTAATTTTAGTTTATTTTGTAAGTTATGAGTACTAGATTTTACATGCAATTTCAATGCCTCCAAAAAAAATGACAGTCATGATGCTCAACAAATGATTTTTTTTATATGCCTTTTCAAGGGTTCATCTTGACAGTGTACTCGAACCTATACTATTAAATTTGCTATAGACTTTCAGATAAATAATTTCACGGCGTTATCGGTCGGAGATATACTAAAATGTATTATCTCCTCCCTCTATCCTTGTGAAATGAATTATCTGAACGTCTATATATAGTCCAGGCCACAAAAAAAATTCCAGAAAGCTATAGGTGAGAAAATGGTGCAGGAAAAACAATTCAGATTAAAGGGTATTGAATACTTGAATAAATACGCAACTATAATTCCTGTTTTTTTAGTGCTGATTACATTATTCGTTTATCTTCCAGTTTTTAATTATGATTTTATCAATTATGATGATAACCTCTATGTTACAGATAATTACATGGTACAACAAGGTATCTCTATAGAAAACGTACTCCGTACATTCACGAATAAGGAGCCTTTTTGGCAACCGTTAGTCTATATTTCTTATATGATTGAGTACCATCTCTTTGGATTAACTCCCGGATCATTCCACATGACCAACGTATTCTTTCACATGCTTAATGTGTATTTGGTATTTTTTGTTTTTTATCGTATGACAGGTACATATTGGCAAAGTTTTTTTTTAGCGGCTTTTTTTGCATTACATCCATTCAATGTAGATTCTGTGGCTTGGATTTCAGAACGAAAAAACGTATTAAGTACATTTTTTTTTCTAGTAATGCTTTATAGGTACTATCAATATTCCCAAAATCGTACCATAGCGAATTATTTATTTGTCTTTTTAACCCTTCTCTTAGGATTGTTGACAAAATCGATGTTGGTAACGGCTCCATGTGTTTTATTTCTTCTTGATTTTTGGCCATTACAACGATTTTCCAAGTACATCGCTGATACTCAACACGATAACTTAATTCCTAAAAAACAATTTATATTCTATCTTATTTTGGAAAAAATTCCTTTCCTGCTGCTTTCCATAGGGGCGCTGTATTTTGTTTCTTTAACAATAGAACATATGGAAATAGTCAGTAAAACTGACGTTGTTTCTTATACATTAAGGTTATCCAATGCGCTTATTTTATATGTAAAATACATAGCTCACCTTTTTTTCCCATTAAACTTGGCAATACATTATCCATTTCCTGAGTCGATTCCACTATGGAAACCTTTTTTGGCACTATGTATCCTGATTGTTATCTCAGTCATTATTCTGCATCAACGCAAAGAAATGCCTTATTTACTTGTGGGTTGGCTTTGGTTTTTAGGTACTCTTGTTCCTGTTCTTGGATTGGTTCATACGATCAATTGGCCTGAAATGGCTGATCGATGGGTATATATTCCTCAATTGGGAATTGGCATCATGCTATGTTGGGGTGTTCCCCATATATTTCGAAATAAAAACTGGAGTTATCAGATCATTGGGGTGGCCAGTATTAGCCTCATTGGACTTACCATTGCCACAACACTTCAATTAACCTATTGGCAAAACAGCACTACTGTATTTAAACGTGCAATTCAAGTGACCGAAAAAAATTACCTTGCACACAATAATTTAGCCAATGCTTTAAAACAAACGGGAAACAGTGAAAAAGCCAAATATCATTATTATGAATCCTTAAAAATTAAACCTGATTATGCTCTAGCACATAACAATCTTGCCTTACTTCTATCTAAGCAGAATGATATAGATGCAGCCATCTATCACTATCAACAAGCCATCACCATTAATCCAAGTTTCAAAGAAGCGTTGAATAATCTCGCAATTGTTTTTCAAGGGATAGGTAAAACTGATGAAGCAATTCACTATTATAAACGTGCATTAAGCATTAATCCAAACTATGTTGAAGCCCTTATCAATTTAGGTAATCTTTATGTATCCAAAGGTGACAAGGACATCGCTCTAATGTATTTTAATTCAGCCTTACAAGTCCGATCACTTCTTGAACATGAAGCGCATTATAGCATAGGAAATCTGTTTACTTCATTGGAGAATCTCGAAAAAGCACGCACTCATTTTCAAAAAGCCACTGAATTAAAACCAGATTTTAAAGAAGCACATCAAAATTTGGCAATAACATTGATTCGTATGGGCTTAATACAAGAAGCCGTGCATCATTTTAAAATAGTTGTAAACCTATCCCCGAATTCAGAAGACGCAAAAATGAATCTTGAACGTGCATTAAACGTATTGAACAACAACACGTCTAAGAATTAGGAATTATGAAAATTACGAAACTATTCAATTATAAATTTAAGCTTAACGCATGAAAAAATTGGTATTATCCCGCGCACATGTATTTATTTTATGTTTAACCGTTTTCATTGCTGCGCTGTATAGCTCTGCTTCAAATGCTACGAACAATAATACAATACCTACACCTCAAAAAGGAGTACTGAATTTAAAAGACTGGGATTTTTCAAAGAATGCTATTATTGACCTTGATGGTGAATGGGAATTTTACTGGAATGCTTTATTGTTTCCAGATGATTTTGTAAACAAAACTGAATTCAAACAAACTGGATTCATCAATCTAACCACGATGTGGAATGACTATCAAGTCAATGGAAAAAATCTATCCCCATATGGATATGCTACCTATCGTTTAACTGTCTTATTGGATAATGAAAAACACTTATTGGGTATTAAATTTCCAATTATTAGTACAGCCTTTCGTTTTTTTGTGAATGGCAAACAAATTGCCGAAGCTGGCACAGTTGGAAAAGATCCCAACCAAACAATTGCCTTCTATAAACCTCAAGTTGCTGCTTTCTTCACAGACTCTGACCGTGCGGAATTTATTCTACAGATTGCTAATTTCAACCATCGCTTTGGGGGAACATGGGAAACCATTTTGTTGGGAGAAGAACATGCCATACGAAACATGAGGGAAAAAAAACTCAATTTGGAATTTTTTTTGTTTGGGATTTTACTGATCATGGGGACATACCATTTGTCACTCTTTGTATTGAGACGTGTTGACAAAGCCCCATTTTATTTTGCACTGTATTGTCTGCTTATTGCTATACGATCTAGTACGACCGGAGAAGTTTTTATTTCTAATATGCTTCCATGGATCCCTTATGAATATATGCGAAAGATTGAATATGTCTGTGTTTATGCAGCATTACCGACTTTTTGCATGTTTATTCATTCACTATTTCCGCTTGAGTTCTCCAACTATTTTTTACGAGTTATTCAATTATTTGGAATAAGTGTAACGCTTTTAGTCATGTTGACCCCAACTAAAATTTTTACATGGACACTCATTTCCTTTCAGATTGTGATTATAATTACATGCATTTACAGTATTGGGATACTGATTTTATGCACAATTCGTAAGCGTGAAGGGGCATTGATTTTTCTTTCAGGCATTACCATCATGTTTATATCCATTGTCAATGATGTGTTGTATTCGAATTTGATCATTGATACTGCCTACATTGTGCCATTAGGTCTATGTATTTTTATATTTTTTCAGGCAGTTCTTATTTCATTCAAATTTTCAAAAGCCTTTATTCAGGTTGAAGAATTATCCGGAACATTACGTGGAGTAATTGACAATTCACCTATAGGCATTTTCCGTTCTACACCAACAGGTAAAGTGACGATGGTTAATCCATATATGGTAAAACTATATAAATATGATTCACCAAATGACGCACTGGAAGATATCGGTGATTTATCAACACAGCTTTATGATAATATCGAAGATCGTAATCTATTTAAAAAAATGATGGATACATGGGGTAAGGTCAATGATTTTGAGTGTACCCATCGATGTAAAGATGGCAGTATTATTATGGTTTCGATTAATGCATATGCCATGAAAAATGAAAAAGGCGATCCTTTGTATTATGAAGGTACAATACAAGATATAACAGAGAAAAAAAGAGCTGTAGAGCTTGAAATTGCTAAAAAAACCGCTGAGGATTCCAATAAAGCCAAAAGCGAATTTCTTGCAAATATGTCTCATGAAATTCGTACGCCTATGAACGGCATTATAGGAATGACGACGCTTTTATTAGATACACGATTGGAAAAAGAACAAAAGGAATATGCGAATATTATTCAGCAAAGTTCTGAAGCACTGCTAACTGTTATTAATGATATTCTTGATTTTTCAAAGATCGAAGCAGGAAAAATGGAGTTGGAATCTATTGATTTTGATCTTAGAAAAACAGTTGAAGATATCAGTGATCTGATGTCCATTAAAGCAGATGAAAAAGCAATTGAGTTTGCCGCTTATATTGATACTGAAGTCCCAGCGTTGATCACAGGAGACCCGGGACGTCTGAGACAGATTCTTCTCAATTTATCGGGAAATGCCATTAAATTTACATTAAAAGGAAGTGTGGCCATTCAAGTCTTGTTAGATAACGAAACAGATACCAAAGCAACAATTCGCTTTAAAGTTAAAGATACAGGGATTGGCATACCTCAATCAGCTCAGGAAAAACTGTTTAAATCATTTTCACAGGTGGACACTTCTGTTACCCGAAAATTTGGCGGAACTGGATTAGGTCTTGTGATTTCAAAAAGACTTGTTGAATTGATGGGAGGAGAAATCGGATTTGAAAGTGAAGCGGAAAAAGGCACTACGTTTTGGTTTACCGGGATGTTTCAGAAGCAGAGTGAAGGCCAAAAAATATCAATTTTACCCGGAGAAATAAGTGGTAAAAGGATTCTTTCCGTAGATGATACGCAAATCAACCTTGATATTTTAAATGCATATATCAACAGCTTAGGGTGCAAATCAACCAGTGTTTCAAGTGGTAAAGAAGCACTACTGGTACTTAGAGAAGCTGTAAAAAAGAATGAGCCATTTGACGCTGCCATTTTAGATTATATGATGCCGTATATGGATGGTCTGAATTTAGGAATTGCAATTAAATCCGATCCACTACTTCGTGATATCCGATTGATCATGTTATCTTCACGCGGATTAAGAGGTGATGGAAAACGAATTGAAGAGGTTGGCTTTTGCGCATATTTAACCAAACCTATCAAGAGAGACCATCTTGCAGATTGTCTGTCCACAGTTTTTGGTAAAATCCAAGTCGTAGGTAAACAAGATACTGCAAAACCTCAAAACCAAGCCTCTGTTTTTATTACGCGACACACCTTAAACGAAATAAAAAAAGGAAGCATTCGTATTTTACTTGCAGAAGATAATAAGGTAAATCAAATGATTGCATTAAAATATTTGAATAAATTCGGGCTAAATGCAGATGTGGTGGATAATGGTAAAAAAGCAATTGATGCACTTGAAAAAACGCATTATACGCTTTTTTTAACAGATGTTCAGATGCCAGAAATGGATGGTTTTGAAGCAACAAGGATTATCCGAGATCAAACATCGGCTGTTCTAAATCATGATATCCCCATTATTGCCATGACTGCTCATGCTATTAAAGGTGATGAAGATAAATGTCTTGAAATTGGAATGAATGATTATGTTTCAAAACCTATTAGTCCGCAGCTTTTCATTGAGAAAATAATCAAGTGGACGGGATTGTAATCTAAACGTTCTCGAAGAAGTTTGACTGAAAGAAAAAAACTCCTTGCATTACAAACTTTTAATTTGTTAGTCAAAAAATAGATGTAGTTTTTATAACCCCAATTAAAAAGAAAGGAAAATCATGGAAAGAACCTTATCTATTATTAAACCAGATGGCGTTGATAGAAGTCTTATTGGTGAAGTGATCAAACGGTTTGAAAAAAATCAGATTCGAATTGTGGCAATGAAGATGGTTCAGTTGTCTAAAAAACAAGCTGAAGGTTTTTATGCTGTGCATAAATCTCGGCCTTTTTTTCAAAGTTTAACAGATTTTATGTGTTCTGGTCCTGTTGTTGTCATGGTATTAGAAGGTGAAAATGTCATTCAGAAAAACCGTACCATCATGGGTGCAACAAATTATAAAGAAGCGGCTGAAGGTACAATTCGAAGAGATTTTGCAAGCGATATTGAAAAAAATATCGTTCATGGATCAGATGCCCCAGAAACCGCAGCATTTGAAATTGGATACTTTTTTAATGCGTTTGAATTGATTAGCCAGTGATGATGATGAATCATGGATATCTCCTAGATCATATATCTATTGTTTTAATGCAGCCCCGTCTTCCCGAAAACATCGGGGCTGTAGCACGAGCCATGTGTAATATGGGATTCAAGGACTTAATCGTAGTCAATCCCAAAAATTTTGATCTCAATCGAATTCACATGATGGCTACGCATGAAGCATCAACCGTTGTAGAGCATATTCGTATTTTTGATACGTTGAAAGATGCATTGGCAACGTATCATTATACCATTGGCACTACTGCCCGGCTCGGCAGGCAACGTCAGGAATTACTGACTCCCAAACAAATTGGAAATCATCTTTTACCGCTTGCTAAAGAAAATAACATTGCCTTACTGTTTGGTCCGGAAGACAGAGGATTATCCAATGATGACATCGATTTTTGTGATATTTTAATTAATATTCCTACTGCAGATTTTGCTTCTCTTAACCTTGCTCAAGCGGTGATGATTCTTTGCTATGAATTGTTTACGGCAGCAACGGGTGTATCTCAAGAAACCTTTATTCCACGTCTTGCAACGCGTCATGAATTGGAAACCATGTATGATCATTTAAAAAAAGCCTTATTAGTGATTGACTTTATTAATCCACAACATCCAGATTATTGGATGAAAAATTTTAGAAGATTTTTTTCTCGCTTTCAACTGAGGGCCAAGGAAGTCAAGTTAATCATGGGAATTTGTCGCCAGATTCATTGGTATGGTAGTTTTCGATTTCAAGAAGGTTTAAAGCAACAGAAGAGTCAGTAAAATTTTTTCTGGAAGAACTTCATGCTGAACCTTCAATTCTGGAAAATGCTTATAACGTTAAGAAGTTAAAAGGAGAAAAGAAAAAGGGTAACTTTTTCATAATCCGATTTGGAGAATACAGATTGGGATAGGACGTTAATCTAATCAAAAGAAAGTAAACCAATGTCACAAAATGAGTTATATCGTTTTTTTCGTCCAAAAACCATTGCCCTGCTTGTGGAAAAGGGTAAAGAGAATACGATTGGTATTGATGTTCAACAAAACCTTATCAAGGGCGGATATACAGGGGAAATATTTTTGATTCAAGCGAAGATGAATACGCTTCTTTTTTTTAAAAATCCGCTTGCGCAATTACGTGAGATTCGGCAACCGATTGATATGGTCATTGTTGACTTAAAAGATATTCCGATGAATCAAATCATGAAAGAATGTGCTGATCTTCATGTGGGTGGACTATTGTTTTTTTCAGATTTGGAAAAACAAAACAAGGAACTAAGTATTACCCTAAGCGATTCAAAACCTGTCCGTTGTATTGGCCCAAAAACCATGGGGATCATCAATACATCGAATCGTATGAATACAAGTCTTATTCCTTATTTACCTGATACTGGAAAGATGGCATTTGTGTCTCAAAGCAGTACCATTTTTTCCTCAATTTTAGATTTAGCGCTGAAAGAACATATTGGATTCAGTTATGCTTTTCATTTTGGAAATGCGATGAATCTGGATTATGCGGATATCATTGATTATTTGGGAAATGATCCAAATGTAGGCAGTATTCTCATGTATATTGAGCAATTGCATGAGATACGCCGTTTTATGAGCGCAGCAAGGAGCGTATCACGGATTAAACCTATCATTGTACTCAAATCCGGACGGAGCCAAAGTCGAATATCTCAACAAGAAAGTCATGCTTTTTTTAGTGAAGATGATGTGTATGATGCTGCATTTAAGCGGGCAGGAATTGTTCGAGTCAATACATTTGAAGCTCTTTTTGATTGTGCTGAACTGCTTTCTAAACAAAAACGGCCTATGGGTAAAGGACTGGTTATCATGACCAATGCGGGCGGGCCGGGAATGATGGCAACTGATGCGTTAGCAGATTATGGTATATCACCAGTTCAACTAAGCCAGCCGTGTATTACGAAATTAAATACGACGTTATCCAACCGCTGGAATCAAATGAATCCGATTCATATTTACCCTGATACAAAACCTGAACAGATTTGCAGTGCGGTGAATACATGCTTAAACACACCCGAAGTACATAGTTTATTACTCATTATTGTTGCCCAACGTGGTTTGGATATTAAATCGTTATCGAATTCTTTAGGTGTTTGTTTACGCCAATCTGAAAAGCCGATTGTTTCAGCATGGATTGGAGGTACATCTGTGGACACTGGGCGTGAACACTTCAATTTACTGCGTATTCCTACGTTTGACTCACCTGAAAGAGCAGTGCGGGCATTTGTTCATCTTTATAAATATACAACACATATTGATCTTCTGAACGAAATTCCTTCAGCATTACCCCAACAATTAACGTTTGATCAGCACTCTGCAGACCAGATTATCCGTAAAGGACTCATGTCTAATCCGCCCTGTTTATGTGAATCTGAAACTTTAATGCTGCTTCAGGCATATGGATTTCCAACAACTGATCCTAAAAACCACCCAGAAATACTCACGAATTCTGATGTATGTCTCATGCTTGGTGTGAAAAAAGATAGAGATTTTGGCCCTATACTTGTATTTGGCATGGGTGGAGATTTTTACGACATTATCAATGACAAAGCACTTGCAATCCCACCCTTAAATCGTCTTTTAGCGCGTCAAGCAATGGAACAGACTCGAATATACCAACGCATCAAAACCATGGATACTTCAAACCATGTCCTGCTCATTGCATTAGAAGAAATCTTAATACGTTTATCTCAACTTGTCATAGATTTTCCTCAATTAAATATGATTATAATTAATCCACTGGTGGTTTATCAAGATTCGCTTAGGGTTACCACTGCGACAATTTGTTTGGATCGCACAGATACGCCATCTCCCATGCATCTCGTTATTAGCCCATACCCTAACCAGTATGAAAGTATGGGACAAAGCAAAGATGGAGAATCCTTTTTTATCCGACCTATTCGACCTGAAGATGCAAACTTATTAATGGCTCATTTTCAAAGTCTTTCTCCTAAGACGGTGTATTATCGCTTTTTTAGTCCATTAAAAGAACTTTCTCCGCAAATGCTGGTTCGATTAACCCAGATTGATTATGATAGGGAAATCGCATTAGTTGCATTATCTCAAGAGGAAGGTGTAGAAAAGATGTTTGCAGTAGGACGGCTGATTACTGAATTAGACCGCAGCCGTGCAGAATTTTCTATAGTGGTTGCAGATTCATTTCAAGGTAAGGGGATCGGAGCGGCACTTTTATCCCGGTGTCTTGAAATTGCTAAAAACCAAGGTATCAGGTTTGTGTGGGGTATTGTGCTACCAGAAAATACGCAAATGCTTAAATTAGGTGAAAAGCTTGGTTTTCATATTGAATGGAAACAAGATGAGAAAGCTAATGAACTGACGTTAAGTCTTTAATTTAAACTGACTTATTACTCTTTTAGGAAGGGAAACCAAATAAGTTGCTCATTTTTTTAACCACGAAATACACGAAGAGCACGAAAAATGCTTTGTGTATTTCGTGTATTTCGTGTTTTTCGTGCTCAAAAAATGATGAACGAAATGGGAAGCTTATTTAGTTCTCATTCCTTAACCAAACCATACTGATTTTCTATTTTTTAATCCATCTGAGAGCATTTTTTCACCGATCTCCCAGACATATTTATGGTTTTCATCAATTAAATCAATATTATTCACATCATTTACCCCGCCTTTTAAAGAAATCGGCTTAGAAATATAATACGTGAATTTTACAGGCTTTGGTAAAGGCCCTAAGCCAAAAAGGATGGGAAGTTCATATTTAGGATGACCTAAAAGTTGCCCGAAAAGACTTGTTTTTCCTATAATTGAATAGGTTTCATCTGTACCAATTCCCATGTGTAGAATAATTGGCACTTGGCTTTTCATGGCAATTCGTATAAATCCTTTGCTTTTTGCCCATTGAAGTTTGTAGAGTTGATCCTTGTCTTTCCATGCATCACGAACACCACCCGGATAAACATTCACTAAATGCCCTGCGTGTAAAAAATTCTCTGCATTCGTTGGTGTACCCGGAATGGCACCCAATTTTGTCCAAAAGGCTCTTGATATTGGATCCATAAAGATATGGTAATCACCAAGACCTCGTGGGAGTCTGCCGGTAGATTCATAAATAGCGGCAAAAATAAGAAAAGCATCAAATCCAATAAGCCCATGATTACCCACGAGTAAAGCTGCACCGTCCTTTGGAATGTTTTCCATACCATGAAAAGTTGGCCGAAAATACCACTTTAACATTTTGACGAATGGCATTAATCGGTTAAAAAAATGGACATTAAACAGGTCTTTTTCAGGATCTATATAGTCTGGTATATTAAAAAACGATGATAACGGATATTGGCTAAACATGGTTGTCCTTTATACAGCAATACAGGTAGGTTAATGAAAAAAGCATTTAATAGGCACAGATTAGAGATAGTTATGTAACCTTCACATTTTTCATGCCCTGTCAATAAAAAATTCCGGTGATCAGCAATTCTAATTTTGAATTAGAGCGGATATCGTAACCTTGCTGAATCACGAAATTGATACGACCGTTCAGTATTCCCTGTTAAAATTTACGGCTTGCACCCAAACTTTTTTATTATGAACCACTACACCAATCCCCACTATTTTTTGAACGCCTGTTGCTCTTAATTCTAACGCATAATTTTTATCCTGAATCTGTTTTAATGCGCTTTTCATAGCCGTTTCTGAGGTTTCATTGTCTTCAATGTCTATCTTTTTAAACTCAAATACAAAGCCGGTTTGTTGAGGATTTTTAGGAATCAGCATCACATCATAGCGTCCATATCCTGCTTCCCGATTGGAGCGTACATGATATTGAGAACCTAAATTCACCAATAATCCCAGTACAAAAGCATGATAAACCCTTTCAGGTTCACTTCCGGATGTGTCGTGATAACTGAGAATAGTGGCTACCATATCTGAGAGATAGCCTCCAAAACTTTTTATATCTTCCCGAAGTAATGATTTAAGCAGGTGTTGGAGACGATGATCTCCGATTTGTTTGTTCAGCCAGAATTGAATCGTTTGACGGTAAAAAATCAAAACTTCACGATTGGGGATAGTGAGTTGATATACAGCGAGACTGTCTTCCTGATATAAAAAAATGGCTTTCAAATAACCGCTGAATGTCAGCAGACTCCAAATATTTTCTTCTGTTGCTGCAATATCTCTTAACACAATAGTTTCATGCAGCACGCTGTTAATGGATTCGCCGTTCAATAAATTTTCTATTCGTTCACGCAAAGACATGGGACCTTGTAGAATAAGCTCGCGCACTAGATCATTGCTGCTGGAATCAATCCAGTAGGGTTTGAGTTGTCGGTCTTCACTATTTAAAAAATTCAAAATAGACCATGGATTGTATATCACCGCCTTGCCAAAGACATACCCATTGTACCAGTCTTTGACTTCCTGAGGATTGACCACAGAAAAATCCTGCAGCATGGTTTCGACTTCTGTTTCAGTAAACCCAAAATACGTGCTAAACTCAGAATCGGTGATCGAACGAACGGTTATATTGTTTAACCCTGTAAAAATGGATTCTTTGGAAACCCTTAACACACCTGTAATAATCCCTTTTTGCAGATAGGAATTGTCTTTAAACGCAGCACTTAATAAATTGCGCATGAATAAAATAATCTCTTCGTAGTACCCATACTGATGTCCTGCATGAATCGGCGTGTCGTATTCATCTATTAAAACAATCGTTTTTTGACCCGTAGCTTTCCAAAGTAACGACATCATTATTAGTAATGATTTTTGCAATTCAATCAGTGTGGTTGTATGGTTTGCAAAAGCCGTTAAGATACGATCTTCTTCAGGGGTTTTTTGACAAGATTTAATGAGAGGTGCAACACGAAACCACTCCGTAACGAGTAGATGCCTCAAATGACTCAGGCAATTGTCCCATGTCATCTCTTTTACATCTTTAAAGGTCAGATAAATCAACGGATATTGACCCTGATGTGCCATCATTTCAGGCTGTTGAAAAATAAAAAGACCATTAAAAAGAGATGCATTCAAATCATCTGTTTTTTCAAAAAAATACCGTAGCATAGATAAATTGAGGGTTTTTCCAAAACGTCTTGGTCGAGGAAACAGTAAAACATCGGAACCTGCTTCCCAGACTTTTTGAATCAGCAGACTTTTATCTACATAATAACGATTCTCTTCTCGTAATTTTTTAAAATCAGATACACCTATCGGCAATGTTCCTTTGAGAAATGATTTTTTTTCCATGAATTATTCCTCCTTGAATGAAATATTCATTTTTTCCGCAATTTGTTCTAACTTTGGCATGAGGGTTCCCCGGAATGATGGTATCTTGCTGTCTTGCCTAACAATACTTGACTTCAATACGACTAAAATAATCGGAAAGTTTTTCAATGCAAAAAAAAAAAAAAAAAATGTTTTGTTCTTTGGCTGATTTTTCAAGTACTGCTCCAATCTCTGTAAGCCGATCAAAACCGTAAGCGCCTCCAGACCCTTTCATTCCATGTCCCAACACATAAATTGTATTGAAATCAGATTGTCGCAATGCCTGCTGAATAATGTCAATTTCTTTCTGGCGCTTAGTTAAAAAATCAGGAATCAGGTCTTCTAAATCACTATCAACGTGAACGATGATTTTGTCTTTTGGGGCATGAGTATTCATACTTATAGTGAACTTTCTTTTGTCTTTGGAAGATAGGTAGCTAATGTTTGTATCAATTTTTCTAACTGAATGGGTTTGGTAATATAATCGTTCATTCCAGCTTCGATACATCTCGTTTCATCTTCTTTCATCGCATGAGCAGTTAAAGCGATAATAGGAATATCTCGATTTAACACTGTTGAGTTCACATCTCGAATTGTTTTTGTTGCACTAAGCCCATCCATGTTTGGCATCTGCACATCCATTAATACAAGGTCATAGTTTTTCTCAGTTAAAGATTGAATTGCAACAAGTCCATCCTCAGCAGTATCCACCTCATATCCATTTTTTTTTAACATTTTACTCACTACAAGACGGTTTACTGCATTGTCTTCTGCAACTAAAATTTTATATGGTGATGGCGTTGCGTTAGAACCATCAGAGGTTTTTATGTTAGTTGAAGGCTCTTGAGTGGTCGTGCTGCTTTTATCTTGATTAAGCATAGATTTTTGAAAGGTTAACATAAACCAAAACACAGACCCTTTTTCAACCTCACTTTCAACACCAAACTGGCCTTTCATCAACTGAATTAATTGGCGTGAAATGGTTAGTCCCATTCCAATACCGCCATAAGGTCGGGTTAATGAGTCATCTAACATGGAAAAGAATTCAAACAGTTGTTCAATTTTTTCTTTGGGTATTCCAATTCCAGTATCTTCAATCCTAAAACGTAAAGATGCTTCAATGTCGGTTTCATGAATTTTTTCGACAAGAATCGCTACATGACCAACGGATGTATATTTTATCGCATTATCTGTTAAATTGATGAGAATTTGTTTTAATCGTGCAGAATCAGCATATAAATTCATTGGCACTTCAGATTGAATGGTATAGGTTACATTCAATTTTTTTTGTTCTGCATGTGATGCACAAATTTTTATTATATCGAGAAGTATCTCATTCAGATTAAAATGACGATATTCAAGATTCAGTTCCCCAGCTTCGAGTTTGGAAATATCCAGCAAGTCATTTAAAAGAGAATGAAGGAAATCAGCAGATGCACGTAAATTCTGAAGGTAATTTAATTGTTCAGAAGTGGGGTTGGTTTCAAGCAGCAAATGCGCTAAACCAATAATGCCATTGAGTGGTGTACGAATTTCATGGCTCATATTGGCTAAGAAACGGGTTTTCGCTTCATTTGCAGCATCCGCTTTTCTGGCTAGTTCTTTGGCTTTTTCAGAAGAAAGCAATAATTGCTGATTCGCTTCTTCAAGTTTAGCAGTTCGTTCTAAAACTCGCTGTTCAAGTTCTGCATTTAAGGATTTTCGCTGATCTATTTCTTGTTTTAACCGAATAGCCGATCGAACACGGGCAAGAAGTTCAATTTTTTTTACCGGCTTGATAATATAATCGCTTGCTCCAGCTTCAAAAGCCTGTTCGAGATTTTCTGCATCAGACATTCCAGTAACCATAATTATTGGAATATCATGTAAATGAGGGGTTGATTTTATTTTGCGGCACACATCAATACCACTAACGTTGGGCATCAATAGATCGAGTAATATTAAATCAACAGGTGAAGGTGTATCCGCAGTCTCTAACCCTAATATTGTGTAGGCTTGTTCAGCATTATCAGCCTTTACAATACTATCAAATCCGCCTTTTTTTAAAAAACGTTCTAAGATAATCAACTGCTCATTAGAATCATCAAGTATAAGTATTCCCATAAAAAAATTTTTGTGTAAACGTTAACCTGCTATAAAGTTTTTTTTCGTTTTTTGACGGAATAATAAACGAATTGGAATTTTGTCCAATTGAGTATATTCACGAATACGATTGATCAAATATCGTTTA
>PDZT01000314.1 GCA_002753105.1 Deltaproteobacteria bacterium YD0425bin50
CTGTTGTTTACATACACCTAACCACTCAATAATTTGCAATACCAAATCTTTATGTTGTGGAGAATGGTCTAAATCAAACAGAAATTCTTCATGCTGCTTAACCGTATCGAGCAATATCAAATCATCAGAATCACCGATTCTACCTATTCCACGTATAATAACTCTCAGGTTTTGCATAATTGAAAACACTTCTTTACGGCTATTTCTCAAATGATACAATTTTGCATCGGTATTGCCATATTCTTTTAAAGCACTCCGAATAACAGAATGGGCTGTGGTCCCGCTGATAAGGCTAAGAAAAATGTATGACTCGCGCTCCAATAAAAACAATTGCCGGACAGGCATATCCGGGTCTTCTTTACGGCTGTTTAATGCAACCAGAAGTTCTTTATGAATGGTTTTAAATTTTGCAAAAAATCGTTCCTGTTCATTGTTGATACGCCATGTTGCATAATCTGCTATTTGGGTATCCAAGCCTTCTTCAACCCGTAATACATCCTCAGGTGTAATATCCACATCGAGCAATTCTTTATTGTACCTACGAATCAACAGGTTGCACAGAATAAAATTTTTACGGTCTGAAAAATTAACCTTATCTGTGTCGCGACAAAATTCAGCGATGAGAAATTTAATTGCACGTTTGGGTTGCTGCATCCGTGCAATCAATACCTGCAAGGAGTTTAAAAATACCATACGGTCTTTTTGATGAATACATTCTTTTAAATAATGCCATAAAAACTCAAATATTTTTCGTTCATGTTTTTTAAAATCCGGAATGATGTTTTTAAATGTGCCTTGAAGAAACCGGCCATCTCCATCAAAACAGTTTTCAAGCATCCCAACGAGTTCCTTGGCTTCATTCAGAGAAATATCAAAATCTCGTGCTAGGGTTTCATAATCACTAAAGTCAAATTTAGCTGCTTTGCGGACAATAGCTTTAAGTTTATTTTTTGTAACCGAACGGCTTTTATAAAAAGACACCATTTTTAGAAGATTAGCATGCATTTTACCGATAATGGTTTCGTTTTCTCCAGAGCGAACAGATACCACATCGTCTTGTACAAATAAGTTATCATACACCTCGTCTTTGACCTGATCTAAACGAGATTTAATGTTATCCATAACTTCGGTTTTAACACTCTTATTGTCTTCAATTTCAACTGAAGTTGCAGCTTGTGTGAGAGTCTTATTATTCGCCTGATCTTTATGTTTTTCTTCGATTGTGTTGAGCAAGCCTGATGAAATCTGTAATCGTTCGCCTAATACTTTGGAATTGATCGTATCATAATCATTTCCATAGACTGTTTTTAATATTTGCGCGGTTTTTTGAGGATTGTTACCCGAGGACTCCATAACTAATTTTGCAACTTGGGCTTTTTCCCGGGTAATTTCTTCTTTTCCGCTGTCAACCATGAGCCATCGGATATTGGAAAGTTCAACAGGTGGTTTGATGAGTTTTGCTTTAATGCTCTTGATTGAATAAATTGCATTATATACATCCATATAACCTGTGGTTGATTTTGAGGCATAGGATTTTTGAATCATGACATTGACTTTTTGAATTAATGCCTGTGTGGTTTCAGGCTTTAATCCATTTAAACCTGCCATGAGTGTTAAATTTGGATCCGATTTTTGAGATTCATTTTTCACAATTGGTAAGCTAAAGGATTTCCCTTTATGAACAAAAACAATTGGCCTATTATTTTTTATAGCAGAAAAATACTGACTGAGAATCTCCAATGCACATCGCAAATTTTCAATAAATTTTTCATCATTTGTGGGGCGCATAATGTGTAAATTGTTAATCCCCAAATTTGAAAATACAGTAAAAGCCTGCTTTAACTGATTCAGAAGATGTGTAAATTGATTGCCTGTACGTTTGATAATCTGGATAATAATTGAAAAATTAACATTAATATCCGCAAATATAACTTCATAGTCGATGTTTTCTGGAATTTGTGAAAGTGTTGAAAATCCTCTGAAACGAATCAAAATAGAATCTTCAAAGGGAGGTTTAGGTTTAATGCTTTGAAAAAGTTTCACTAGATTTTCAAATGCTTGATTATTAACAGACTGGTTAGTGCCCTGTTCGTATTCTTTAAACATTCTGCTGATTAAGTATGCAATTTGCCCCATCTTAATCCGCCAATTATCCAATTGTTCTTCTTCTTTTTTTAAATTTTCCCCCAATTGATCCTTGACTTTAGACGGAATACGAATTTTTAAATGCTTATCGATACCTCCTAACTGCTTAAAAAGGTTTTTGGCTTCATCATCTAAGTTGAATTCTTTAGTGATCATGTTATTCCTAATTGGTTACAATAATTCGATGATATCGTTTTTTGCCGGACCTTAACATAATCTCGCCCGATTTAATATCTGTATTACTGATGATGTATTCTTCTGATTCAATCCGTTTACCATTAATATATACACCACCTTGTTTGACTAACCTTTTGGCCTCACCTCTTGATTTGGTCAATTCAGTCATTTCAAATAAAATATAAAAGGGAATGCCTTTTGAAATGAGTTGGCTATCAATTTCTGTGGTAGGCGTGGCATCTGTAACCTCTTGATTTTCTAAAGCAATCCGTATGGTGCTAGAGGGTAAGAGGTCTAATGGAATGGTTTTCTCACCGAACATTCTTGCTGCTGCGAGATAGGAATTGACAGCTTCTATTTCTCCATGAGCAAGACGAGTGGTTTCAAATGCGAGTATTTTTTTGGCAGAATTGATCATCATCTCATCATCAGCATTGATTGAATTGATTTCTGGCATCGGCAATAGCGTAAACAAAGCAAGAAATCGTTTCACATCCCGGTCATCAGTATTGATCCAGTATTGGTAATAGTCATAGGGTGTTGTTTTATTCTCATCGAGCCATACTGCACCGCTTGCGGTTTTACCCATTTTAGCTCCACTGCTTGTTGTAATCAGAGGAAAAGTAATACCAAATGCAGTGGTTTGCCGTAATTTCCGAATCAGTTCAATACCCGCAATAATATTTCCCATTTGATCGCTTCCCCCCATCTGGAGTTTGCATCCATAGGTATCATGAAGGGTTAGAAAATCAAATGCCTGTAATAACATATAATTAAATTCAATAAAACTCAGGCCATCATCTGAATCAAGCCGTTTTTTATAACTTTCTGCTTTTAACATACGGTTGACATTAAAATGCCTGCCAATTTCTCTCAAAAAAGGAATATATTTCAAATCATTTAACCATGTTGCATTATCCACGAATATGGCTTGGTCATTGTGAAAATCAATAAATCGTTTTAACTGATTTGCAATTCCAATTTTATTCTGTTCAAGGGTTTCGGTATGGATCAACTGACGCATCTCTGTTTTACCGCTTGGATCACCAATCATCCCTGTACCACCACCGACCAATACAACAGGTTTTAAGCCTGCCCGCTGCATGTGAACAAGCGACATAATTGGCACAAGACTTCCAATATGCAAACTTGAAGCTGTAGGGTCAAATCCAATGTATCCAGTTACCCCTTTTGTAGATAGATATTCTATTAATGCTTCTTTATGGACAATATCTTCTATAAATCCACGTTCAACAAGTATATCCAGTAAATTCATATTGTTACCTCTTTATTATAAATCAAGTCTATGATTGTTTATTTGCATATTCAACAGCTCGGGTTTCGCGAATAACGGTTACTTTGATTTGTCCGGGAAACGTTAATTGCTCTTCAATTTTTTTAGCCACATCGTGACTTAATAAAACTGCACCTTCATCGCTAATCACTGTGCTTTCCACAATAATACGAATTTCACGGCCTGCCTGAATTGCATAAGTATTTGAAACACCTTCAAAAGCATTTGCAATCTGTTCCAGTTCTTCTAAGCGTTTGATATAGTTTTCAAGAGATTCTTTTCTGGCTCCGGGTCTTGCACCAGAGAGTGCATCCGCAGCCTGAACCAGTAAATCATATACGGAAGCAGGAGGAACATCTTCATGATGTGCCGATATTCCCTGAACAACCTTTACAGATTCACCATATTTTTTGGCAAGTTTTGATCCAATTAATGCATGAGGGCCTTCGACTTCATGATCAATTGCTTTTCCAATATCATGTAACAACCCAATTCGTTTCGCAAGCTTAATATTTAATCCTAATTCTGCGGCCATGATACCACATAAAAAGCCTACTTCAATCGAATGATGTAAGACATTCTGTGCATAGCTTGTTCTAAATGTAAGCTTGCCTAAGACTTTGATTAAATCTTTATGGATTCCATGAACTCCGAGTTCAAAAGCTGCATGTTCGCCTGCTTCTTTAATGGTTTGTTCTACTTCTAGTCCAACGGTTTTAACAACTTCTTCAATTCTGGCTGGATGAATTCGACCATCAACAATTAATTTCATTAAAGAGAGACGGGCCACTTCACGTCTTATCGGATTAAAACCGGATAAAATAACGGCTTCTGGGGTATCATCAATAATTAAGTCGATCCCGGTAGCGGCTTCCAATGCCCTGATATTTCTACCTTCACGGCCAATGATTCTGCCTTTCATTTCATCATTTGGCAATTGTACTACGGATACGGTTCGTTCTGAAACATAATCTGAAGAATATCTTTGAATTGCGGTTGCAATAATTTTTTTTGCCTTTTTATCTGCCTCTTCCACTGCTTCCGCGCTAATTCTTTTTATGATTTTTGCAGCTTCATACCGCGCTTCGTTTTCCATAGCCTGAATTAAAAGTTCTTTGGCTTGGTCAGCCGTTAAAGCTGAAATTGTTTCAAGCTGCTTTTTTTGCTCTTCAATCATTTCTTCATAATGTTGTTTTGTTTTTTGGATGTCCTCCTCACTTTTTTCAAGTTGTTTTTCTTTTTTTAA
>PDZT01000315.1 GCA_002753105.1 Deltaproteobacteria bacterium YD0425bin50
GTGCATACCGCAGAACTAACTATCATGCATCCTGTGATGGCTGCTCCCTTAGCCCAATTCCATTTTGACCTTTCAAACAGTTGCTCATAATTTGCCAGATCATTTAGACGTAGATTTAATTTTTCAAAATCAGCAATCGATCCGTTATGTTCAGCACATAATTCGCTTCCCCAATTCTTTTTAATGATTTCTAAAAAGTCATAATCACCTAATTCAAAAAAACCGTGTTTCAGAATTTGATCTTTATAAAGGACAACGTATTCTTCTCCTTCTCCTATCGTTTCCTTTACCTTGTTTAAAAAATCATCCTCACCTACAATGTGCTTATCTATTAACTCTAAATCGTTTAATTTGGTTATGATTTCTTCTGGCACATTATCTTTTTTTTTTTTTTTTAATGAATGTAAGGTAAGTTTGTAATTTTTTACAACGCCATGTTTTAATAGACTATTTCTATAGATAAACGACTGTTCATCCCCAATGATTTCTTTTACCTGATTTAGAAATTCAATTTTACTTGTAAACAGTTTATCCAGCAAAGGAGTTAACTTGTCTAAAGTATCCTCTGGCAAACCATCCATTTTTAATTTTTCTAATGAGATATAGCTGAGTTTAAAATCCTGTTGGTATTCAGGTTTGAATGTCGCCATATTCGAACAAAGCCTACATCGAACCGAGTAATTTCCACATGATTGGCATTCATATTCATTACGAGTTAAATAACCACGTGTAATCAATAAATGATTTGTTTTTTTATGACACCATGAACACCATTGGTTTTCAATAACATGGAATATGGAATGATTCATGTTGATATTCCTTGATCTCGTTTGGGTTAAAATCGAACATCTATTTTTTTACGAAAAAATCAAATTTTAAATTAAATATACAACAATAGTAATTAAAAATCAGCAGAAAAATCTACAAATTCTTCCAGTGTCGCACACAATGTGCATAATGCGAGTTCGAGATACATCGTGTTCTTAGTAGGTTTACTCACATCAATTCGATAGTCATCAATCTTCTGGCTTACAGGAATTTGGTATTCTCTTTCTTTGTTAAAATAATCCAAAAGCTTGTTTTTTATAGACTCACTTTCACATGTTAAGACGAATTCTGCGGGCTCAGTCCTTTTATTTTCTTCATATTCCAAGGTTGCAGTTTGCCCACTTTCGTGAGATATTATCCATCTTCTCATTTTCATCTCCTATTATCTTCCAAGTATCAAGTTTCTATTTTCTTTTTTTGAACTTCACTGTATTTTTTCTAAGGTCCATATCAGCTTTTTAGTCTTTGTTGGAACTATTTTTTTCTTGTTTCTTCTTCTCCGTTCAAGTCCTTATTATTTTTGCTGTTTTTTAATGCGAGGTTAACAGCTTAAAATTTTCTGTAAATTTTTGAATGGTAGTAAGAAAAACGCCGCTGTTTCTATTTTGCAGACATCTTCGTAATTCCTCCCGGCTTTCAACTTGTAAGAATTCCTTACAAGTTACATCTTTAACCAATTCGCCTTCATCATAAATATTTTTCAGGTGCATGGTTATATTTTGGGGTTTCACCTGAAATAATTCCGCCATCAGTTTTTGTGTTAGCCAAACAGTTTCGTCTTCAAGACGGACATCTATTTTGATATTGCCGTCAGGTGTTTGGTAAATAAGGAGTTGGGAGTTAGTTGGCATCGGTATTTTTGTTTTTAACTTCTCTGATATATCTTGATAATTGCTTATTTGATTTCATTACCCACCATTTTTCCCCAATTGCAGTCTCAGATGGAGTTTTTCTCTTTCTATTTCAGCACGAAGTTCCTCATCTGTTGGGAGATACAGTTTATATTTTGTGGCAAAAATCTGTTCGTTATTTTTAAGGATTGAGTAGCGGGCAATATCCTGATCAGTTTCTGAGCAAAGAACAATGCCGATGGTTGGATTGTCCTGTTTTCCACAAATTCTCTCATCAAACATTCTGACATACATATCCATCTGGCCTACATCTTGATGAGTGATCTGATGAGTTTTTAGATCAATCAATACAAAGCATTTTAAGATATAATTATAAAAAACAAGATCAATATAATAGTCTCTTGTCTCTGTGCGAATACGTTTTTGCCTTTCCACAAAAGCATAGCCTTTGCCCAACTCTAACAAAAATTGCTCAAGGTTGTTAAGCAGGGCTTTTTCCAATTCATCTTCGGTATATCCCATATTGGCAGGAAGATTGAGAAACTCCAATACGGATGGATTTTTTATAAATTCATATTTATCAGTTTGCAGAGGCTTTATTTTTTCTAACATTTCTTGTTTGACAGGTTCCTGATTGGGTGATTTCAGCAGTCGTTCATAATAAAGGGTTGAAATATTACGGTCGAGTGCGCGAACACAGTCCATGACTGTTCAACCGCTTCTTTAATATACCATTCACGAGCTTTAGGGTTGGTAACACGCATAATTATTCTATAATGTGACCAGCTTAATTGGCTGCAAAGCATATGTTTTTTTTCTTTATCAGATTCGGCGGACACTGTTCGCCAAATTGAACAGTCTGAAAAAGTTAAATAAAATTGTCGATATTCTCTTATACTTCTTTCTGAAAATCCTTTTCCAAATTCTTCTGTGAGCTCTTTTGATAGATTCCTTATTAAAAAATTTCCATATTCAGCCCGTTCCTGTCCATTCTGTTCCTCTTTAACAATTCTCCTGCCAACCAGCCAATACGCCTGAACCATAGCGCTATTTATTGCTGAATAAGCAGTTTGTCTGGCGTTATATAGTTAAAATGGTTTTAACATCAGAAATAAACTCGGAATTATCTTTTAATACACTCATAAGGTGCCTTCTTAATAAAGATTGATTTCATACCCCAACTCTTTAAACACCTTCAGCAAATCCAGTTTCGACTGTTCTTCTTGTTTGAGTAAATTCGTAAAGTCAAACTGCAAGGTCTTCATTTTTGTCACGAAAACGATAATGTCTGGCTGAAACGATGATCAATGCCGTCTTTTCTTTTTGGCTTCCCATAGATTTTTAATAATTTTGTCAATTGCACGATTGTCAATATCATCTTCAGGTTGGTCAATTAAAAGCGGAATACCATGTTGATTTAATAAAACTGTTAATAAAGCAGTAGCTTGTTGGCCTGCAGCTATTGTGTAACCGTGACATCTGTGTAATCTGTTTAATCCGTGATCCTTATTGCAAGTTCTTTTTAATTTTTTCAATATCCACAGTTTTGATGTACTCTGGAATATTTTTCCAAATTGTATGATATCCAAAACCGCCATCAATCAATTCGTTAAGTGCTTCTTTTTTCGTCCACCCCTGTATAACGATTCGATACATGGCAATGATTGTTCCTGTTCTATCTGCACCATGTTTACAATGCACAAGCAATGGCCGGTTTTGTTTATCTGAAATAATTTTTAATGCAGCAATTACATCTTGATCACGAATATTCCAAGCATTCATCTCAACAGAATATAACTTCAACCCCATTCCTTTAGTTTCATCAGCATCATCAAAAAAATCTCTAAGATTCAGAACCTGTGTTATTCCGAATTTTTTTAATTCTAGAAAACCATCTGTATCGGGTTGTGCGCTACGATAAAGCCCCTCATCAACCCGATACAAATTTTCTACATGTGGCAGTTCAATTCGTTTAGCCCATGATTCAGGTCTAACCGTTCCCTGTAATACAGAACAGAGACCAATAAGTAAAATTAGTTTTAAATGACCTATCATCTGTCAGCTCTTTTTACAATATGATAAAAATAATGACATCCTACCCATTTATTACCTTCTCTTAGTAAACGGACATTACAAATGCAATAATTTTGTTTATAGGATCAGATTCTGTTCTTAACAACTTGGTTATCTGCCTGTTTAGATGGTATTTAATTTGCTATTTTAGATTTACTTTTAGGGAGAATAGATACAACTATTCTCTAAACTAGTTCCCCAAAATAGTTTCACTCATTTTTTATGGAGGGTGTATGAAATTAATACGATTCTTTTTACTAACAACGTTTATTTTAGGGTATTATGGAATTGTCAAAGCAACCACACCACTTAGTATTCAGGGAGATTGGCTGATCACAGCTACACTAATCGCCACCACTTCACCTAACGAATATGTACATGAAGGGTACACCAAGCAGGATACATGGCGTATTCAACAGCAAGGAACTTCTGCTACGTTAAGTTCAGCCGAAGGCTCAATTCAAGGAATATATCAAGCAACCACTCCAGACTTTCCAAATGGTGCATGGTATTTTAGTGTTGAAATCCCAAATCTTATGGGAAACCCCGCAATGATGCAAACCATGGAAATCTATATTGCTGGTGCGACAACAAATACAATTAAAGGGGCATCCACCAGTAGAATATACATTAACTATGGTTTTGGATTTAATCCTAGTGGGTTAGAAAGTTTTGTATTTGAGGGTTTAAGAATTGGAGGCGATACATCTCAACCGAATAATACTTCTGATATTGAACGATTGTTTAACTGGGCTGAAGCCAAATATGCTGATCTATTTTCACCTAAAGCTCAAACGAGTCAATATGAAAATTATATTAATCGGTATTATGCAAATACGAATACGTATCTAGCGGTTAAGGATAATCGCCTTTTTTATTTAGGTCCCTTAAGTCAAAATCAAATTTTTGATATTGGGCCCTTTCAAGAATGGATAGAAAAAGTATGCGCTGATGGATTTTAGAAATAGTGAATAAAAATAAATCTAAATTAACTCCCGAAAAAAGTGGGAATCCGGAAATTCTGGATTCCTGCTTAATACAACAATAATAAAAAAGTGCAAAGGTAGTTCCAAATATTTTTCCAATAATTATACCAACCTCATACCTGC
>PDZT01000316.1 GCA_002753105.1 Deltaproteobacteria bacterium YD0425bin50
CATTGATGATGATGCAAATCTTCCGTCATGCGAGAATTTAGTTACAGAAACAAATTATCCTGGTGATCAAGACTGTAACACACAGGAGTGCATTCAAAGAACAAAAAATGGCAGACTTTCTGGATGGGTATCAATATGGGCGTGTGCGGATGGTACACAACCCAACTCAAATTTAGGGTGTAAAGCTGGAACGTTTGTAGGTACAACAGTACATACTATGGCTGTAGAGGAAATTCCAGTTTTAGGATTCTTAGCTGATACGAATATTAGTGATAAAGGGATAGGTGAAACCGTCGACCCATTTAAATATACTCAGGCTCCCTGCTTTTATAATATGTTTAGAAACCCATTTAGCTCGGCTGATTATGCAAATCCATTGTCGTTTTCGATGGATGCAGATATTGCACAGGGACCGGTTTTTGCCCTTTCAAATTCAGGTAAGCTGGCAGTAATTCCCTATCCGGCTTTGGCTACTGGTTCACAATGCTGGGGTTTTAATCCAGACAATTTTGATGATACTGCAAGGTTTGATATCAAAGCATTTTTAGAAAAATATAAATCAACTGGTGCAGATGAGGAGCTTTCACCAGATACATTATGGGGATGGATTCTAGATTTATTCAAAAAACCATTTGATAAGTCGATAAGGAAAAGTAATGGAAACGCAGAGGCAATAGATATAAAGGGTAAATCAACATTATGCGACAATTTACCTGGCGGACCGGTTGTAAAGTTAAATGAATTAAAACCAGTACCATCAGATGCAACATACGAAATAACTAGAAAAGTCTACGAATTCACTAAAATCCAAATGTGCGACATGATGCTATATTCCCCAAACCTATTAACGGGACAAAACATGCAATGTACTGTAGATGATGGATCCAACGATTTTACTCTTACCCTACAGAATAAAGATCAAGTATTTAATCCTGAAAGGGAGCGTCAAGAGTGGTATTACGATCCAATATCGGGTACATGGAAACTTCGCATAGTAAAGTATTGTGTAACTGAAAATATGTGCGGACAAAGCTGGGAGTGTGAAGAAACAAAACAGGAAGTATATAACGTGTGTAAAACTAATCCAGCTAATATTCCAGCTTTTAATGGAAGCAACCTTAGATACAAAGTATCCTCAGATTCATTCCCCTATATCAATCTTCCAAACGGAATGAAAATGTTAACTAATGCCTACAGCTTATTACAAACCGTAGCGCCATATTCAGTTAAAATTGGCGATAACATTGGTATCGAAATGAAAACTTCATATGCATTATATGATGCAAACAGGTGTTCTATCACTGGATGTACATATGGCGAAGATCTTGAATATAGAAAGGATACCTTAACCTCTGATCCGTTATCATTAATTGATACATCTCTTAAACCATATATTGATATCGAGAGAAACCAACCATACAGTATACCTTATACATCAGGTAATAATTTAAGCACAGTTTATACACAAGCGGGTGGTAGTGATACATATGGTTCATCCAAAAACGATGTGTCATACATTTTTCCATATGTAGGAAACGTTCCCCAAATGTACGAAATGATTTCTGTCTATTTAACAAATGCCTCCAATGAAGATACTGGCTCAACAATTGTTGAATGGTTATTCGGGCAGGCTCCATTGCCTTTCTTAAAAAATACAACATTGGGTGATGTGGTACTTAAGTTGTGCAAGGATGAAAATTACCCTGAACAACGAAATGACTGCTTAGATCCATATGGCAAGTATATGCTTGCAGATAAAAAAGACAGGAAGCCAGGTGGTGGCGGTGGTGAATCAACTTTTAGCGGTTTTGGAATAGACGTAAGTCATTGGCAGGGAAACATAGATTGGGCCGCAGTAGCATCCGATCCGCAGAATGTTCAATTTGCAATAATAAAAGCAACAGATGGACTTAACACATATACAGATTATATTGACCCGCAATTTAATAATAATTGGAATGGTTCTGGTGACGCCGGATTAAAACACTCTGCATATCATTATTTTGTTGGGAGCATTTCCGGATCTGATCAGGCTGACTTTTTTATAGATACAGTCGAAGCCGTTGGTGCTACAGCGGATAATCTTGATTCCCCACTAGTTATTGATGTTGAACTTACGAACAATGAAGGAATTGATGAAGTTGACTTTACCAACAATTTAAAAGAAATGATAGATAGTATGGAAAGTAGGGGCTACACGCCTATGATATACACAAGTATTTCTATGTGGCCATATCTAACAACTAGTCCCGATTGGGGAAATGACCAGTATCCGCTTTGGATTGCCGCATGGTTTGACCCTGGTGATGATCCAAGTCAATACAATCCAGGTAATTTGCCCGACTATTGGGATACATGGACATTATGGCAGTTTGCAGGTGACAGTCCAACTGGCGTTAATATACACGTGAATGGAATAAATGGTGTTGTCGATGCAAACCTTGCTAATCCAAATTTGGAATCGGGTTCAAGCACTGTAACCACTAAACCGATTGTTCAGACAAACACAGCTGTTCTAGGCGCAACCAGCTTAGGCCGAGAGGACGATATTGACACGATGGGTACATATCTCCTTGCTGATGTATGGAGAAAGAATTACAAAAAGCTTTTTGATGCCAGTGATACGCCGGGGGACCCCGATGTCCCGTATTTTCCGCCAGATCAAAGTGGTGGTGATTTACCACCAGTAGATTGGGATGACTATGCTCAATATTCAAATAATCTTTGTCCAATACAAACAAATGAGGGTACTTCACAATTAACATGCCAGCAGGGTCCTGAAGGTACATATTCACATCATGGCGCGAATCCAAATAATTACTATGCTATAGATATAGGTACATCTGGGACAACAAGTCAAATTGTGGCACCAGAAAATGGTATTGTATATAGTCATCCAGGTACTCATGGTTGTGGTTTGGAATTAAATTCAGTAATACTTGTAGGAAGTACAACGGGAACAATATATAGATTTGTTCATGTAATTTATACATTTGATAGTGAGGGTGTAACCGTTACAAAAGGCCAGTTATTAGGTGCTGTGATGAAAGGAAGTCCACCGGAAAATCCATGTACAGGTGGAGAGCATGTGCATTTTGAAGTATGGCACGGTGAATTTTCATTTTCATTATTTACTTCTCTAGATGGAAATGATCAAAGACCTGATGCTGTATATGGAGCACTTTGTGGGCTTAGTGAACCAGTTGCCTGTCCTTAAGATGATTTTTGAGAAACAACTATTTTTTCTTTAGCTCCAATTAAGTCGGCATCTGCAAACTTTTCACCAGCTGTAGTTTTTATTCTGTCATCAAAGAGAACATCTTTTCCTTCAGATAGCATTTTATTGTACAAATTATTTGCTTTTTCATAAGCTTCTGGCTTGTCCATATCAATACCAATAATTTCATAATCGTATGGAGCTAACGTCTCGGGCCATGTAATACTATTTTCGGTATGATATTTTTCTACAATTGTGGCCATTGTTCGACCTAATCCAATTCCATAACAACCCATATAGTATGGCTTACGTTTGCCATCACGGTCAGTAAAGTCTGCGCCTTTCATCAATTTTGAATAGTGATATCCAAGCTGGAAAATATTTCCAACCTCTATGCCCTTTTTCTCCTGCAAAGTTCCACCCTTAATGCACAGATGACCCTCTTTTGCCATCGCTATATCGTAAAATTCTGATGGCTCAGGTAAATCCCTACCAAAATTTATATTAATTGAATGAAAATTTGTTTTATTTGCACCACATTCAAAGTTCATTCTGCCTTTTAGTGAATCATCAAGAATTACTTTTATACTGGATGGCAAGTTTAAAATACCTGCATAACCAACTTCTGATCCTGTTAATTCCTTTATTTTATCTGCATTTGTAAGGTGTAAATCTGTACAATGTAGTATTTTCTTAAGCTTAGCCTCGTTGATATCATATATTCCGTTCACAGCTGCAGCCACAACTTCTCCTTTTTCGGTTTCAAAAAGTAATGTCTTAGTTGTTTTTTCAACAGGAATTTTTAAATGTTGGGCAAGTGGTGCAACACCGATCATTCCAACACCCTCAACATCTTCTCTTGGTTTCATATCTTCTGGTTCAAGGTCTTTGTATTTAATAAATTTGGCTACGTCCTCATGCGCGGCATATGATCTGTCTTCGTTAACAAAAAACTTACTTTCGCCAGCATCGCTTTCTACAACAAATTCGTGGCAATATTCGCCTCCAATGTATCCATTATCAGATTCGACAACGACTGGATCTAATCCTAAACGGTTAAAGATTTTCATATATGTAGTGCGCATATTCTCATATTCTTTTTTAAAATCCTCTTCATCAACATGAAAGGAATATGCATCTTTCATCACGAACTCTCTAACGCGTAGAAGACCCCCTCTAGCTCGTAATTCATCCCTAAATTTAGTGGATAACTGATAAATATTAAATGGTAAATCCTTGTAGCTTAATTGATATTTTCTAACCAAGTCAACGAACATTTCCTCGGCTGTTCCTCCAAGCGCAAACTCAGAACCGCGCCTGTCCTTGATACGCATCAATTCAAAACCGGCTTCGTTTGTGCGGTTAGTTTCCTTCCAAAGCTCAAGTGGATGAAGGACAGGCGCAATCATTTCCTGTGCGCCGGCCTTGTTCATCTCCTCTCGAACAATCGAAGCAATTTTGTTAAATACCTTCCAGCCTAGTGGTAAAAAGTAATAGCGGCCGGCGGTAGATTCCCTCACATAACCCCCCTTGTATAACAATCTGTGTGAGGCTGATACCATGTCGGCAGAAACTTTTTTCTCCGTCCTTCCAAACATTTTTGAATATTTCATTAAATTTGCTTAAAAAAAAAAAAAAAACC
>PDZT01000317.1 GCA_002753105.1 Deltaproteobacteria bacterium YD0425bin50
GATGTAATCTGCCAGCTCAGATTGAAATATACGCAACTCAAGGGGATATATATGAATTCCTGTTTATTGCAAAAGGTGGCGGATCAGCCAATAAAGTCTTTCTTTTTCAAGAAACCAAAGAGATACTCCATACTGAACGATTAATTGACTTTTTGACAGAAAAAATGAAAACTATTGGCACAGCCGGCTGCCCTCCCTATCACCTCGCTGTCGTCATTGGTGGCACGTCTGCTGAAGCAAATTTAAAAACCGTTAAGCTGGCTACAGCAGGGTATTTAGATCATTTGCCGAATCATGGCAACCGTCATGGACAAGCGTTTCGCGTGAAGGAATTAGAAGATCAGTTACTTGACAGGGCATATAAATTAGGAATTGGGGCTCAATTTGGGGGGAAATATTTTTGTCATGATGTGCGAGTGATTCGTTTACCGAGGCATGCTGCATCCTGTCCTATTGGCATGGGAATTAGTTGCAGTGCAGATCGGCAAATCAAAGCCAAAATTACAAAACATGGAATTTTTCTTGAGCAATTAGACACTCAACCTGCTCGTTTTTTACCTGAAGTTCAACTTGAAAAAGAAAATCCTGTAACCGTTGATTTAAATCAACCTATGTCAGATATTATCAACCTATTGCGTCAATACAAAGTTTCTACCCGTCTATTATTAAATGGCAATATTGTTGTGGCTCGAGATATTGTTCATGCAAAAATTAAAGTACGTTTAGATCAAGGTCATGATCTGCCAGCATACTTGAAGGATTATATTGTGTATTATGCAGGGCCTGCTAAAACCCCAGAAGGGTATGCTTCCGGTTCTTTTGGCCCAACAACCGCAGCACGCATGGACCCATATTTGCCCATTTTTCAAGAGCTGGGTGGGTCGCTCGTTATGTTAGCCAAAGGCAATCGTTCAAAAATTGCTAAAGAATCCTGTAAAAAATATGGTGGATTCTATTTAGGTTCTATTGGGGGGCCAGCAGCGAGACTTGGCAGAGATTGTATTACGCATGTAGAAGTAATTGATTTTGAAGAACTCGGAATGGAAGCTGTTTATCGAATAACGGTAAAAGATTTCCCCGCGTTTATTTTAATAGATGATCAAGGCAATGATTTTTTTGACATGTATAAATAATCAGTAACATGCAAATGGATCATTACCGATTTTTTGGCAAAAACATTACATGAAAAAAAAGGAGTAATCTATGGCAGTGAAGATGAAAACGATCGATGGCAATACTGCAGCAGCACATGTTGCATATGCGTTGAGTGAAGTGGCTTGTGTGTATCCGATTACCCCATCCACCCCAATGGGAGAGACGTCTGATGAATGGGCGGCTCAAGGAAAAAAAAATATTTTTGGACAGGTATTGACTCTGAAACAGCTTCAATCTGAAGGAGGTGCAGCAGCCTCAGTACATGGTTCTCTTGTTGCTGGCGCATTAACCACCACATTTACAGCATCTCAGGGTCTATTGTTAATGATCCCCAATATGTATAAAATCGCAGGAGAATTGCTTCCATGTGTGTTCCATATTTCAGCAAGAACGCTTGCAACCCATGCACTATCCATTTTTGGAGATCATTCAGATGTCATGTCTGTTCGCCAGACTGGTTTTGCCATGTTGTGTTCTGCATCAGTTCAGGAAGTCATGGACATTGCATTGGTAGCCCATTTAGCAACACTTGAAGGCAGAATTCCATTTGTTCATTTTTTTGATGCATTTCGAACTTCTCATGAAATTCAGAAAATTGAATTGATTGATTATGATGTTATGGCATCACTTGTCAATCATGATGCCATTGCACAGTTCAGAAAACGTGCCATGAATCCCGAACATCCCCATATTCGTGGAAGTGCTCAAAATCCAGATATTTTCTATCAAAATCGTGAAGCTGCAAATTCATATTATGAAAAAATTCCGGGTATTGTTGTCAACTGTATGCAAAAAGTGGGTGAGGTAACTGGCCGTAAGTATAACCTGTTTGATTATGTCGGGCATCCTGAAGCTGAACATATCGTTGTTTCCATGGGATCATCCTGTGATACATTAGAAGAAACCATGAATGTGTTAATTGGCAAAGGTGAACGGATAGGCTTAGTCAAAGTGCGTTTATACCGTCCATTTGTGATTGATGCATTTATGAATACTCTGCCAAAAACCTGTAAATGTATAACGGTTTTGGATCGCACCAAAGAACCCGGAAGCATTGGTGATCCGTTATATCTTGATGTATGTACAGCGTTTATAGAAACAGGTAAAACCAATAAAATACTTGCAGGCCGTTATGGGTTAGGTTCAAAAGAATTTACACCGCCTATGGCGAAAGCTGTTTTTGATAACATGAAAGCCCAAACTCCGAAACATCATTTTAATGTCGGTATTCAGGATGATGTAACGCATACCTCTCTTGATGTTGATGCGCATTTTGAATCTGCTCCGGAAGGAACTGTACAATGTAAATTCTGGGGATTTGGCTCAGATGGAACTGTTGGCGCCAATAAAACAGCCATTAAAATTATTGGTGATAATACACCGATGTATGCTCAGGGATTTTTTGCATATGATTCTAAAAAATCAGGTGGTGTAACGATTTCTCATTTACGATTTGGGAAAAAACACATTCAATCACCTTATCTGATTCATACGCCTAAATTTATTGCATGTCATAAACCCATATATGTTGAAACATACGATGTATTAGAAGGAATCACTGAAGGTGGAACATTCTTAATTAACTCTCCTTGGAATACGGTTGAGGAAATGGAAAAAGCATTGCCAGCACCTATGCGTCGAACTTTAGCTGAAAAGAAGATCAAGTTTTACAATGTGGATGCAGTTAAAATCGCAGGTAGTGTTGGCTTGGGCGGCCGCATTAACATGATTATGCAAACCGCATTTTTTAAACTTGCCAATGTATTACCTTTTGAAGAAGCCATTGCGTATCTTAAAAAAGATATTCACAAAACATACGGTAGTAAAGGCGATAAAGTGGTTCAAATGAATATTTCAGCAGTAGATCAAACGCTTGCGAATTTGGTTGAAATTCTTGTACCTGAATCATGGAAAAATGCTCAGGATGCTTCAGAAAAGAAACCTAATGTACCAGAATTTGTTACCAAAGTCATGTGGCCTATGTTAGCGCAAAAAGGGGATACATTACCAGTAAGCGCATTTGAACCTGATGGCGTTTTCCCAGTAGATACAACACAATATGAAAAACGAGGCGTGGCAATTGATGTTCCAGAATGGATCAGTGAAAACTGCATTCAATGCAACCAGTGTTCTTTTGTATGTCCGCATGCTGCAATTAGACCAATTTTAGCCACTGAAAAAGAACTCGAAAAAGCGCCTCAAGCATTTCAGTGTATTCCAGCAATTGGAAAAGAACTGCAAGGCCATAAATTCCGAATTCAGGTAAACACATTGGATTGTCAGGGATGCGGCAACTGTGCTGATATATGCCCGTCCAAGAAAAAAGCGCTGGCTATGAAACCCATTCATACCCAAACTGAAGTTCAAATTCCAAATTTTGACTTTTCGTTAACCATTTCACATAAAAGTCAGTTATTAAAACGAGATTCAGTGAAAGGCAGTCAATTATATAAACCCTTACTTGAATTCTCGGGTGCATGCGCAGGTTGTGGTGAAACACCGTATGTTAAAGTATTGACCCAATTATTTGGTGAACGCATGTACATTGCGAATGCAACGGGCTGTAGTTCCATTTGGGGCGCATCTGCTCCGTCATTCCCCTATTCTGTGAATAAAGATGGTCATGGGCCTACATGGGGAAATTCCTTATTTGAAGATGCCGCAGAATATGGATATGGTATGGCGTTAGCGGTGAAACATCGGCGTGAAAAACTAGCTGAACTGCTCAAAACCGCAATTGCTGATGGAAGCATCACCCCTGACATGAAACAGGCAATGCAGGGTCTTTTAGACAATATGAATGATGCAGAAAAATCCAAAGAATATGGAGACGCACTGAAACAACTGCTCAATGATGTACCTGCTCAAGGGATTCTGAATGACATTAAAAACATGGCAGATATCTTTGTGAAAAAATCAGTCTGGTCATTTGGAGGCGATGGCTGGGCCTATGACATTGGGTATGGCGGATTGGATCATGTATTGTCAACAGGCGAGGATATGAACATTCTTGTGATGGATACTGAAGTGTATTCCAATACTGGCGGGCAGTCTTCCAAAGCCACACCAACAGGCGCAATTGCAAAATTCGCGGCTGCCGGTAAACGAACCGCTAAAAAAGATTTAGGCAGAATGGCTATGACCTATGGCTATGTTTATGTAGCATCGGTTGCAATGGGTGCGAATAAACAGCAGATGCTCAAAGCTTTTGTTGAAGCTGAAAAATATCCCGGACCTTCATTAATTCTGTGTTATGCTCCATGTATAAATCAAGGGCTTCGTGCAGGTATGGGAAAATCTCAGGAAGAAGCGAATATCGCTGTAAATTGCGGTTATTGGCCTCTGTATCGATATAATCCGTTGTTAAAGCTTGAAGGAAAAAATCCGTTTATTCTTGAATCAAAAGCACCAGATGGCAAATTACAGCAATTTTTAGCTGGAGAAACACGGTATGCATCACTTGACAGGGCATTCCCAGTAGTATCAAAAGAATTAAAAGAACGCCTTGAAAAAGAATGTATTGAACGCTATGAAATATTAAAAAGCATGTCTGAAATGAAGATGTAGTCTTATTGGGGGCGATGTCATATCGCCCCCACAATGTACACCTATACTTTTGCACTTTTTTATAACCTATTGAAATGACTTATTATACAAAAATAGCGATCGTCATTCC
>PDZT01000318.1 GCA_002753105.1 Deltaproteobacteria bacterium YD0425bin50
AACATATTATGGGAAACCATCACCATGATAACTGAAGAACCTACTATTCCTGAACCCCTTCAGGAATTAAGACGCGGCTGGGAAATCCATCAAGCTGGTAATATTTCCGCAGCAGAGTCGCTTTACAGAAAGGTATTACAAGATAATCCAAACCTTGCAACAGGATGGAATTATCTAGGGATAGCCTGTTTTAACCAGAACCGGTTAAATGAAGCAGTAACCGCCTACCAAAAAGCAATTCACATCAAACCTGATTATGTCGGAGCATATAACAATTTAGGTAATGCGTTAAGCAGAATGCAAAAAATGTCAGAAGCGCTCGCTTGTTTTGATCATGCTTTAACGTTAAAGCCCAATCACGACCTTGCATTAAAAAATAAAGGCGCTGCCTTGTTTTGGAATGGTCGTATAGAAGAAGCGTTGATATGCTACGAACGATTATTACAAATAGACCCGAATAAACCTGAAATTAATACACATCTGGGTGTAATTTATTTGCTGTTAGGTCAATTTGATAAAGGATGGAAACATTACGCATGGCGCTTAAAAATGAAAAATGTCATGCTTCGTGAATTTAGCCAACCTTGTTGGGATGGTTCATCGCTTTCTGGAAAAACGATTCTCATTGTGTCTGAACAAGGTATGGGTGACACTATTCAGTTTATTCGATATGCATCTGTGCTAAAAAAACGCTATGAGTGTTATGTTATTTTTTCGTGTCAATCCTTTTTACATGAACTACTGAAAACATGTCCGGGTATAGATGAACTCATTGACATCAATGATACGCAGAAAAAAGTGGACGTTGTTTGTCCAATATTAAGTATTCCGGGAATGTTAAATGACACATATGAAACATTTCCTAAAATCATCCCGTATTTATCTGTTAATCGTCAGTGGTATGATATCTGGAAGAACAAACTGCGTGCATATGGCGGATATAAAATCGGAATCATCTGGCAAGGCAACCCCCAATTTGAGGCTGATTTTTATCGAAGCTTCAAATTATCTGACCTTGAACCTTTTTGTCGGCTGCATGGAATTCACTTAGTTAGCCTCCAAAAAGGCTTTGGTGTTGATCAACTATATACCTTTGGCGCACGATTACCCTTAATTCATTTAGGAGACGAAGTTGATAAAACAACCGGAGCGTTTGTTGAAACCGCTGCAATACTAAAAAATTTAGATTTAGTGATTGCGCCTGATACAGCAATTGCCCATTTGGCTGGAGCGCTGGGTGTGCCAACATGGATTGCTTTGGCCTATATACCAGACTGGCGTTGGTTTTTAAATCGGGATGACTCGTGCTTTTATCCAAGTGTTCGTCTATTTCGTCAGACAAGTCCCGGAGATTGGACAAGTGTGTTTAATCGTATGGCGGAAACCTTAATTCATGAAGTGCCTTATGTAACCCCACGACACTATTCACAATACCGTGTGGCTGAATGCGGAGCAAATTGTTTAACGCAAACAAAACATGGTTTAATGCTGTATCCACGGATTGATCCAACGATAGGTCGTTCTTTACATCACTATGGTGAATACTGTGAACCATCCTCTGAATTGTTTCATCAACTCATTCAATCTGGTCACGTAGTCATTGAAGCGTGTGCAAATATAGGAGCTCATACGCTTGTATTGTCAAAGTTAGTTGGATCGCTTGGATGCGTTCATGCCTTTGAATGGAAAGACCTTTATTTTCAGACTCTCTGCGCGAATCTTGGTTTAAACAGCAGAACCAATGTATTATGTCGCTCTGAAATTATCGGAGATCAAAACGGCCCCATCAACCTAAAAATTCAACAAGAAGGGAATCAGACTCAGACTGACATTACAAAAAAATTAAACATGATTACGATTGACAGTCTTGAATTAACGGCATGTCATTTCTTAAAAATTGATATGGATGGTCTTGAATTTCATGCACTTAAAGGCGCTGTAACTACCATTCACAACCATCATCCATTTGTGTATGTAAGAAGCTATTCCCCTGATAAATCTCAAGCTGTGATTGATTACCTGTTTTCTCTTGATTACGTTTTATATTGGCATTGTTCTCCTTTGTATAATGAAAAAAATTATTTTCAATACCATGATAATGTGTTTAATAATCTTGCCTGTCTCAATATAGTGGGTCATCATTCTTCTACCAACATTTCAGTTTCAGGGCTAGAACCTATTCAAAAGAATGGAAATTCTCAGTAATGCAATTTGCTAGTTCTATTTGTGTAGAAATTTCTGCTGGTGAACTGATAGACAAAATAACTATTTTGGAAATCAAGTGTGAGCGCATCACAGATACTGAAAAACTGGTGAATGTTCGTAGAGAATTGGAAGCCTTAGAACAGGCAAAAGTTATGTCGATTCACTCAACACCTGAACTTGTTGATATAACAGCACAATTAAAATCCATTAATTTGAAATTGTGGCTTGTTGAAGATGAATTACGGGACTGTGAAGCAAGACAGGATTTTGGTGATCGGTTTATTGAACTTGCAAGGTCTGTATATCATCTGAATGACCAGCGTTCAGGTATAAAACGAAAAATTAACGATTTTCTCAGTTCCAGAATCATTGAGGAAAAATCCTACACTAACTATTGATAGATATGCATCAAAGCAACTCACAACAACCCATAATTGAAATTCATGATCTCAAAACATGGTTTCCGATCCGAAAAGGGTTTTTTTCTAAAATTCAAGGCCATATTAAAGCGGTTGATGGCGTTTCCTTTCGTATCAATAAAGGTGAAACATTAGGTTTAGTTGGCGAATCCGGGTGTGGCAAAACGACACTGGGACGAACTCTTGTAGGATTGGAAAAAGAAAAAGAGGGAACAGCTTTTTTTGAAGGTAATAATCTGTTTACAATGAAACATTCTGATAAAAAAAGAGTGCGTCCGAAAATTCAGATGATTTTTCAGGACCCTTTAAATTCGCTCAATCCAAGAATGAATGTGCTGGATATTATTACAGAAGGTTTAGTTTACTACAACCGTATTGAGGATAGTCGTGAGGCTCATGCAATTCGATTACTGAATCAGGTTGGCCTGTCTGCTGAGGCACTTTATCGATATCCGCATGAATTTTCAGGAGGGCAGTGTCAGAGAATCAGTATTGCCAGAGCTATTTCTATTCATCCTGATTTTATTGTTTGTGATGAAGTGGTGAGTGCTCTTGATGTATCTGTTCAAGCACAAATCATTAACTTACTGCGAGACCTTCAAGAGACTTATCAGCTTTCCTACTTATTTATCTCTCATAATTTGTGTGTGGTAAGTCATATTGCTCATAACGTTTGCGTTATGTACCTTGGAAAGGTCATGGAATATGGGCCAGTAACTGAAGTTATTGATCATCCGAAACATCCTTATACTCAGGCATTAATCAGTGCAGTCCCAGTTCCGGGAATGAACTCTGAACGAATTCTGTTGAAAGGGGATATTCCCTCACCATCAAATCCACCATCAGGATGTCGATTTCATACGCGCTGCCCAAAAGCATTTTCTGTTTGTCAGAAAAACTCCCCAGACTCCTGCGTAATAGAAAATAGTACAGTATGGTGTCATCTGTATAAATGACCTTATTAAGTCGGATCACTGTAATAATATTCAGCCATAGACTTTATTAGGGGGTGAGATTTTTGACTTTAATCATCGTTTGCGCTAGTTCCATAAATAAGACACGATCTGGACCTTGATTCTCGTTTCGGCCATTTGACCTGAACACGATTAAAGGATTAAAGGATAGACAGGATTTAAAAACTTGATTTTTTAGCTAATCATGGCAATCATGTAATCATATAAATCCTGTTCAGACAATAACTTGGCCGTAACAAGAATCAAGGCATGACAATACACCCTCTTATAGGCTATAAATTCGGTTGGTATATTCAGTGGATGTCAGGAAACCATTGATAAAGTTTATTACAGACACGCCACTTACCAAGTTATTCACCCAGTATTCATAGCCAGATTGATCTGGTTCGCGTCTGAGCATCGCCGTGTAAAGCATAATCACCTTCAGTTTATTCCGGGATAAATTTTTATATTCTCCAGATTCTGCAAAACACGCCATCATATTTGCCCGGCTATATCCGTTATTTAACCGATCAACCCAATAATTAAAGCCATCAGTATCTGGCGTTCGCTGCAATACATTCGTATAAACCAGTTGGGCAAACTCTGTGTTGTCTAAGTTTCCATACTGATTTTGAAATTCTTGTGTACTGGCAAATGTCTGTGAAATATCATATAGGCTTGTACCTGTTGCATATTGGCTGATCCAGCCTTGCAAATCTGAATAGCTTGGAATCCGGTTAAAATACGCTAAATACAACCGTGCAGCCGGCTGACTTCTAACTTGAAACTCAGCAGATTCAAAAAAAATCTGAACGAGTTGATCGCGATAAACCTGACCTGACGCCAACGCCGCAGCCCAATACGCAACCCCTGATGTCTCGCCTTCTCGGTTAAAAAAATCCCGGTATTGCTGCTGAACAAATGACTCATTGGTTTCGATTGTTGAACTTTGTCCCTTTTCCTGAATGACCTGCGTAATATTACCTGACTCATCATAACCATAAGAAATGTATTTGCCATAGCCGTAATCCACTTTCGTTAAGCGGTCTAAGGTGTCGTAGGTGTAGATTATTTTGTAGCTCATGCCTGATGAGGCGTATCCTAGTATAATGATGAAAAACAGTATGGTAATAGTAATGAAATTTTTATTGGGTTTCATAGATTTTCTCCTTGTAGTTTTTTTTAAAATTTTCGATTTAATAATGCTTCAATTTCGTTATCTGTAATTGTCTGAACCTTGATTCTC
>PDZT01000319.1 GCA_002753105.1 Deltaproteobacteria bacterium YD0425bin50
TTCAATTCAAAGCTATTGCAGGAGTAACAGTAACAATTGAAGACTGGCTTAATATTCAGGATGCATTAAAATTACTTGGTGACGTGGAAACAGATATGATGGAATCCTTTAGGACAGTATAACGCACGATCACTCTTGTCTTTTATTGAGATATATACATTCAGATTCGTAATAACACAATTTTTTAAAAAAATTATTCATTTATGAGGGTAGAGGATTATGAAAAAGGAAAAACCGATCTATTTTCAAGATGCAGATAAATGTGCTGCGTATGTAGTTGAACAGATAGGGAAAGATATCCGATTAGGAATGTGTTTAGGTTTGGGGAAACCTAATTATTTTGCCAATGCGATTTACAAAAAAGCAAAAGAAAATCCAGAAATTAACCTAAAAATTTTTACAGCGTTGTCTTTAGAAAAACCTACATGGTCAACAGAATTAGAAAGACGATTTATGGAACCGCTTGTAGAAAGAGTTTGGAAAGACTATGTAGATTTAGAATATATTCTGGCAGTCAGGAATAAAAAAATACCCTCCAATGTTGAAGTATATGAATTTTTTTACAAAGCAGGGGGTTTTTTAGACAATCCTCATATGCAACAAAATTATATTAGCACGAATTACACACATGCGGCTCGTGATGTTGTGGATAATGGTGTTAATTTACTCGGACAATTGATATGTAAATCTGATATCAATAAACGTACCTATTATAGTTTAAGTTGTAATTCAGATACATCACTTGATGCGCTTCGATTAATGCGTGAACGGGATGTTTCATCTGGGAAAAAAAGTCTTGCTGTAGGAGAAATTAATAGTAACTTGCCATTTATGTATGGGGATGCAGTTGTTGAACCTGAAGTGTTTGATGTGGTTATTGATAATCCTGCCTATTCTGCGTCTCTTTTTGGAGCGCCCAGAGAACCTGTTTTAACCATAGACTATATGATTGGTATGTACACAAGCTCTTTAATCAAAGATGGCGGGACATTACAAATTGGAATTGGCTCTTTGGGTGATGCTATTTGTTACGGATTGCAAATGCGGCATCAACAAAATACACTATACAAAGAATTTATACGTGATTCTAATGCGTTAGCTAAATTTGGCACTACTATTGATAAAGTGGGCGGTATAGATATTTTTGATAAAGGCATATATGGTTCAACCGAAATGCTTGTAGATGGATTTATCCATTTATATAAAAGCGGTATTATGAAACGAAAAGTCTATGATGATGTTCCTATTATGCGTTTACTGACCAGCGGAAAAATTAAGGAAACGCTGACGCCTAACACGTTGGATATTTTAATTGATTATGGAGTAATTCAATCTGTATTAACTCAGGAAGATTTTAATTATTTAATCCGTTTTGGTTTTTTTAAAGAACAGGTGAAGTTTGAAAATAATACCATTGTAGTTGACTCGCATCGATTCTCATCCGATTTTAATGATAAACAGAATCGGGAACAGGTTTCTAAATACTGTCTTGGCAACCGATTGCGGAATGGATTCTGGATGCATGCCGGATTTTTCCTTGGACCTCAGGATTTTTACGATACACTGAATCAAATGACTGAAGAGGAAAGACATGAAATTAACATGACAAGTGTTTTAAATGTCAATCAGCTTTATGCTCATCAAGGCTATTCATCTCAGGAATTAAAAATTTTACAAAGAAAAGATTTTAGATCCATCAATGCAGGATTAATGGTTACATTAAACGGTGCAGTCGTATCTGATGGATTGGAAAATGGCTTAGTCATTAGTGGAGTTGGTGGCCAGTTTAATTTTGTGGCTATGTCTCATGAATTGCCGGGAGGAAGAGGCGGCATCATGATTCGAAGTACACGAGCCAAGGGAAAAGAAGTCAATTCCAATGTTGTCTATAATTATGGACACATAACCGTGCCAAGACACCTTAGAGATATCATTATTACTGAATATGGAATAGCAGATTTAAGAGGAAGGGAAGATAAACATATCATTGCCTCCCTGATTAATGTTGCAGATTCCAGATTTCAAGATCAACTCCTTCAAAAAGCAAAAAGCATGGGTAAACTTCCACAGAGTTATGAAATTCCCGACATGTTTAGAAATAACTACCCAGAACAATTAGATAAAATTGTTAAATCGTATAAAGAAAAAGGATTGTTTCCTGCTTTCCCATTTGGGACCGCATTTACCAAAGAAGAGATTGTGTTAGGCAAATCATTAAGGTTGTTTAAACAAAAGGCATCTGAAAGCAAACTTTCAATTTTGCCGGGGTTAATTAGTCAAACGATTTCTGCTGTTCCAGAAACGGCTAAACCATATCTTGAACGAATGAAATTAGATAAACCTACAACAACGCAAGAAAAAATGATGCAAAAAATCGTTGTGTATTCCTTAATATTATCAAACCAAATTTAATTTTTGGAATTTTAAGATTTTTTTTATTGAATTCAATATGTAGTCGTTTTATATATTCACGATATTTTATCTGTAGTACAAATTAAACTTAGTATTACTTTAACCTAACTATCAAAAAAGGAGACTCAGTATGAAAAAAAGGAATCAACGTCAATTTATTGTATTTATCCTATGTTGTTTCATTGCCGTTTTGCTGTATGGATGTAAATCAAACGAGCCATCTCCAGAACAAAAATTGCTTTTTCAAAATCTTGATGTACTAAAACAAAGCATCGATTACTTGAAAAAAGACAAAGAAATGTTACTTGAATCATTAAATAAATTAGATGCTCAGATTCGTTATTTAGAAGCAAATTATGAAAATTCACTGAAACAAATTCATTCAAGTGAACAGACTTATTGGGAACAATACCAATGGTTGGGTTGGCAATCCAATTTTGTTCTCTTATTGCTCTTGGTGGTATTGTTACTTTACAGAATCAATATGCGCCAAAGAAAAGAATAATTATTATCTGTAATTTTTTAAGTCTGTAGGGACGTATTGCCATGCCAATACGCCCCTACATCATCGTAGTTAAAATGTATATCCTAGAGTAAAATGAAATCTTCCTGCAGATTCAGTTTCTTTTTTATTGAGTTTATATCCATATAAAAAACTCAACGGCCCTAATGTTGTATGAAATCGCAGACCTCCACCGGCTGATGTGCGGAAATGGGGATTTTCTTTCTGATTGATAATATTATCCAATACACCAAAATCATAAAAACAAGCGAATTCCACATCAAAACCCAAATCAATCCGTGTTTCAAAACTCCCGGAAAATGCTGAACGGCCACCTGATGGATTCTTTTCAGTATCAAAAATGAGCATATTTTCTTCAAATCCACGAACATCAGATGTTCCACCTAAAAAAAATATCTGGTCATTAGGAATTTGTCCATGGACACCATAGGGGAGAATATAGCCTCCACGAAGAATTCCTGCTAATGTAAATGAAGTCAATGGGGTAAAAAAACCTTTAATATCCAGTTCATTTTTGATAAAGTCATCAAAATTTCGCTTTAATCCTTTAGAAATATTGGTGTTAAAAGAAGAATATATTCCTTTTTTAGGTCGGATAAAATAATCCCTAGAATCATATTTGACTGAAAACGTCGCTTGTAATACTTCTCTGGGTTTTAATCCCAGTTCTAATGGCGAATTATCCAAAATTTTTCCTGCTTCATATATTCCAGTGGATGAATCATTACGCATGAAACCATCTCGCTGTTCAAGATGAAGACTAACTCCAGTGGATAGTTTTTTATAAGACTCCTGATAAACAGATAAATCTAATCCATTTATATATACGCCAAAATTTTGATTAAATTCCTGTTGTTTTTCACTATATAATGTTAACGAACCTGAGTAGATTGTATCCCATATTTTTGGCTGTTTAATACCAATATCAACGCGATTACCGATTTGACTTAGGTTCCCTTCAATCCATCCTTTACGGTTCATACCAAAAAAGTTATAATCTGCTAATTGACTATTACCATAAAAACCCTTCTGAGTCTCAAAACCAGAGCCGACTTGGAACATATAATTTTCTTTTTCCTCAATTTCCACAAATAGATCAACATGATCTAATTTTTCTTTAATTCCATGGGGTTTAAATTTGACAGAATTAAAAATGTCTAAATTTCTAATATTTCGCTGACCTTCTAAAAGTTTCTGGCGTGAAAACGGGGCATTTGGAAAAAAATGAAGTTCTTTGGCAAGCAATTCTTCCTTTGTTTTAAAATGCCCTGAATAATAAGCAGTTCCATTTCTTACAAAAAAGCCCGGTTCTACATCAAAAATGATGTACACAAATGACCGAGACTCATTAATTTGGTAACTTCCTTTCACAGTTACATACGGATAACCCTGCTCCGCAATAACTGCACGTAATGTATATTCATCTTGTTCAATGGATTTGACTTCAAAAGGCTTTTCTTTTTGTATTGACATAGCATTCATCACATCGGATTTATGTATTGAAGTCGGTAAACCGAGAATATCTATTGATTGAACTCGAATCATCGGCCCTTCAATAATTTCGATATCAATAGATACTTGCTTGTATGGTTGTTGCCTAATAGTGTACTTTATTTGGACATCCATAAATCCTTTCTGTAAATAAAATGATTTTAAGTCATTGATATCCTGATCCAACTGCTCTTGAACCAATACACTGTGATCAAACCATCGAGATGGTTCTGTAAGCATTAATCCCTTGAGTAGTTGATCTGAAAAGGATTTATTTCTGAAAAAATGAATAGAACTTACTCTTGACGAATCTCCCTCTTCAATCTGGATATCATAGGTTTTTAAATTTGTACGAAATTCAGATGATGTGTCTAATAATTTAACCTTGACTTTAGGATA
>PDZT01000320.1 GCA_002753105.1 Deltaproteobacteria bacterium YD0425bin50
AGTTGATCTCAACCAGTCGGAAAATTCTCTAAGAACTAAGTCGCCTGCAAGATGCCCATACGTATCATTTATTCTTTTAAAATGATCGATATCACATAAAATAACAGATAGTGAACGTTGATAGCGTCGTGCTCTTTGGATTTCTTTTGGTAATTCTTCATTGAAATAACCGCGATTATAACATCGGGTTAACGGATCTGTAATTGACAGAAGACGAATTTCTTCATTGGCTTGTTTTAAAGCAATAATATGGTCTTTTAATTCTTTGGTAAGCTGTGATCTTTCGATATGAACTCGAATTCTTGCAACCAGTTCTTCTTTAACAAAAGGTTTAACAATATAATCTGTAGCACCTACATTAAATAGTTCAATTAAAGCGCCTTGTTCTGAAATACCTGTCAGGAATATAATGGGAATATCAAGATGTTTTAGCTCTGTTCTGATTTTTTTACATAATGTTTTACCATTCATTTCCGGCATTTCAAAATCCGTAACAATCAAATCAAATGAAGCTATGTCTTTTGTTAACACTGTATATGCTTCAAGTCCATCAATACATCTAATCGTTTCAATGCCTTCTCGTTCCAATACATTGCTCACTATTCCTCTGGCAATTGAACTGTCGTCAACAACCAACGCTTTCAACCCCTGTAATTTTTTTTTGGGATGTAAAATCATATTGACAATGTTTAACAATTCACCCTGTGCAAATGGTTTTTTAATAAAATCAGCGGCACCAAGTTCAAAGCCTTTTTGACGTTCCCTGACTGTATCATTTGCTGTAATAAAGATAATTGGAATCCGATTTTCTGATTTATGCGTGAAATGAGTAGCGTAATGCTGGTCATTAATTTTTTTGTATGTTTCAAAACCGTTCAACTTGGGCATGTCTAAATCAAGTGTAATCAGATCTGGTAAAAATTTTACTGCTTTGGTCAAGGCCATAATGCCGTTTTCCGCTTCAATAATTTCATAATTGCCGATTTCTAATTCTCTGCGAATCAGGTTTCTCATGGTTCCGCTGTCATCTACTACCAGAATTTTTGATTTTTCCATAGGAATTCACCCCGTATGACTTTTTTAGTTAACCTGTTGCTTTTTTGAATTATTGTATATCATTACATATTATAAAAAAGTCAAATATCAAATGAACAAATATAAATGCAACTTGCGACCTATATCAATATATGTTAAAAAAAAACGAAAATTACATTTTATTCAATGAAATACTTGCTAAACATACTCCAGATATGATTATCGTTGTAATGAAAAAAATGGACAAGTCGCCCTCTAACCTTTGTCGATAACCTATGCTCCGAATACACAATTACAACCCTAACTATTCATACTTACGAAAAATAATTATTTTCGTTAGTATTGTATATATACTTGGCTTTAGTAGAGCTATCCCGAGTTATGCCATAGCAACAAAACAAATGATTTATTTTTATAGCTCGGAAACAACAATCAATAATTTTAAATCCCTTAAAATGGAATTTGATACTTATTTAGCCAAGTACGGTTCATATGAGTTTCAACCCATCAGTGATAAGGAAATTTTTGAAAAACAGATCAAAGATATTACGAATTGTTTTGTGATATTATCAAGTTGGCATTTTGATCAAATTCATGAACAATATGCATTAAAACCATCTTTGGTTGGAATACGGGATGCTAAATATTTTCAACGACGTGTACTGGTTACGAGCACTAAGTATAAGGAATTCAGCGATATTGATAAAGGCCCGATTGCAACTGCAAGTAATATCGAACATACTCAAAGTGTTCTGAAGCAAATGTTTCCCAAGACAAAATCAGTTGATACCATTCGAATATTAACCGTGCCTAAAGATATTGATGCATTGATGTCAGTGGGTTTTGAAATGGCTAAAGCCGCTCTTGTTGCAGAAACTGCTTTAAAACACTTACAAAAAATGGATCCGCATTTATTCCAACGATTAAAAATTCTTGTGGAAGGAAAGCCGTCTCTGCTTTTATTGTTAGTTGTTCCTCAAAATTTAGTTATGGATATGCCAAAAGTTATTGATGTGTTTCAAAAAATGCCGAATGATCCCGAGGGGTTAAATATTTTAAACATGCTTGATTTGGATGGTTGGAAATTGATTAACCAATTCAATGAACTCATGATTGAGCCAAGGTAGTGACATCTATGGTTAAATATATTCTGAAAACTCATCAACATAAAAAATATACACTTATTTTGTTCATGTTTTTTTTATGTTTTGCATATAGTCAACTTGATGCGTCGAATGGTTTCAAGATTCTTGTTGTTAATTCGAATGCAGAAGTTGAAAAATATAAAACTGTTCAGGAAGAATTTGTGAAGTTATTACCGTATCCTGTATATACATTTAATCTTGGTGATCACGATATCTCAGAAGGTGATTTGAAAACGATTAAATCATATGACCCTGATTTAGTATATTCAATTGGGGGGCGAGCATATTCTTTTGTGAATAAACATTTTTCTGATCGCCAAATCGTATTTAGCTCAATCATCAATTGGATGAGATTACATATTTCAAAAGACACCTATGGTCTGTCTAATGAATTGCATGTTCGTCTCCCCATTTATATTTATCGATCTCTTTTCCCAGATATCAAAAAAATTGGTATTATTTATAGTAAACAATTTACCTTACAATGGTTTAAACAAACCCGTTCTGTTGCAAAGGAATTAGACATTGAAATCATTGGAAAAGTAATTACAGACAAAAAAAATGTCCTTTCAATACTCACTGATTTCGTCAAAGAAGTAGATGCATTATGGCTTATCAGTGATCCTTTTGTAATGCCAGATATTAGCTATTTAGAAAAAATAATAAGCATTTGTAATGAAAATAAAATTCCGGTGTTTTCATATCATGATGCGTTTGTTTCTTTAGGTGTTGTATTAAGCGTATCCGTTGATAATCCTACCATTGGAAGACAGGCATCTGGAATTACAGAAGCCTTGCTTTCTGGAGAAAAACTACCTGAGCGTATTCAACTTCCAGCCGGCTCTCATGTGACATTAAATTTAAAAAAAGTAAAAGACTATGGAATAAAATATGATATTGAAGCCTTTAGAATGGTCAATACGTTTGTGAAAGAAGAAACCACAATCCAATTAGATAAAGAGGAGATGCCATGACTCAATTATTTAAAATCCTTACAGTGATCCTTATTGTGTTAGTAACCCTAACGGGAACGAATGGTCAAACACAAGAATTAAAAAATAACATTGGGAAAAAGATATATCAGGAAATACAGGAAGAATTTAGATATTTAGAGGAAGAGTCGGCCGTTCCTTTCGTTATTACAGCGTCCCGAATAAAAGAGGATATTAAAAACTGCGCTGCTTCGATTACAGTAATCACTGATAAACAGATTCGACAAATGGGGGCAAGGCATCTCATGGATGTCATCAGGACTGTTCCCGGAATGAGTTATGAAAATTTTGGTGATGGTGCATATAAAATTGAAACTCGTGGACTTGGGAAAGGTGGCGGGCAGGATATTTTAATTATGGTCAACAGTCATCCACTCAATTGTAATTTTACTGGAGGGGCGACCTATCCTCATGATTTGTTAAGTATTGATAATATTAAACAGGTTGAGATAATTCGTGGACCGGGTTCAGCCATGTATGGTGCAAATGCTTTTTCAGGAGTGATCAATGTCATTACTAAACAAGCTGATGATATCAATGGCACCTTTTTAAAAGCGAGCTTAGGTAGTTTTGATACACAACAATACAATGTCTTGTTTGGAAACATGATTACTGATGATTTTGGAGTTGATGTTAATTTGAATTATTTAACTACTGACGGTTTCCAGCCATTTTTTAAACAAGACTATCAAACAATTGTTGATACACTGTTTTCGAATCAATCCTCTAAAGCGCCGGGACGCGCAAAGAGTGGTGATGAAAAATATGATTTAGCTACGACCATGAATTATAAAGGATTAAAATTGGATGGCCGTTTTGTGGATAGAACCCTTGAGCCGAACCTAACCCCTTTAAATGCGATCAATCAAAATGGAAAAAGTGACATTGTAGATTATTATGTTAATTTGAGTTACGAAGGCTATTTTTTAAAAGGATTCGAATTTCTTGGTAAAGTATATCATAATCACAACAATGATCGTGACGATTTTCAAGGCTTTTCAGATGGTGTAAAACTTTTAACACCCTATGGACTATACACCATGAACACTGGGCCAACTGCAGAACTTTTTCGTAAAAATGATCGTACAGGAATAGATATACAAGCTACCTATATTGAAGGTGAAAGCAATACATTATTAGCAGGATTAACCTATGAAAAGATTAGGCAATATGATGTACATATTTCGGCGAATTATTTATATACACAATATCCCGGTGTCATTATTCCACTCCCATCTATACAGGATATCACTTCTATTCAGAATTATAATAGTAATACAGATAGAGAATTTAAAGCGTTATTTTTTCAGGATCTCTGGGATATACAAGAGAACATTCATTTAACAATGGGATGTCGTTACGATAAATATAGCGATTTTGGAGGAAGTTTTAACCCCAGATTTGGTATTACATGGGGTTTTTTTAAGGAATACAATTTGAAATTAATTTATGGGCGGGCATTTAGAGCGCCCAGCTTCATCGAATTATATACGCGAAATAATCCTTCGGTTATTGGGAATCCAGATTTAAAGCCTGAAACCGTAGATACATATGAAGTCAGTGTTGGTGGAGATATAACACAAGTAGTAAGCTCGCGAATAACTGGTTTCTACAATACAGTCAAGGATGCGATTGGTTTGAATATTTTACC
>PDZT01000039.1 GCA_002753105.1 Deltaproteobacteria bacterium YD0425bin50
TCTGAAGATGAACAGAAAAATAAAATCCAAGAACTTGTTGAGACTTTATCTACCCCTAATAATATTGATGAAATTAATAACTCAAGATATTACATTGATTTGCTTATAAATAGAAAAAAAGAAAGTTTCTCCCACATTAAAAGAGCTATTATTGATTATCAATTTTCAGGTTCAGATTCAACTCTTCGGTTGGATGTAGCATCTGAAAATATTAAAGAATTACCAATAGACTAAAACACTAAATATTTAAAAACTGATGAATCTATAGATGTGCCTAAAAATATATAAAAATAGAAGCCCAAATATCCAAACATGATAAATAAAAGCTATTTAATTGGATTAGTCTTTTCTTGTCCATATACTGAAGGCAACCCAGAAGAGTGTAAATTACATGAAATACGCAAAAAGGCAAAAGCACAACAGATAGAATGGTTTAATTCGTTGTCAGAGGAAGAATTACAAAAAATATATGACGTTCATCAAAATTGTCCTATAAAAAAGAGAACTTGATTTTACTATGCTTATAAAGGAAACAATTATGACTACAATAGCAGGAAGAATTATTTTTTTAATATTTGGGTTTGTAGAGGAGTAGATTTGAGCAATATTCCTTATGATAAAAATAATCCTTTATCTATAAATGTTAATTTCTGGTGTGATAAATTACAACATTCTAAAGCTTTTATGTCTTGCCCTTCCTGTAAATTTTACCCATGTGAGCAGTTAGTTCCCCAGGACATAAATATCTTAAATATTTCACCTTTAATGAACAGACAAATAATAAGTTTAATTTTAAGGAAGATAAAAAAAATGTATATAGCAAAAAAAAATGATGGTAGTTTTGAATTTATTGAAACATTGGATGAAAAAAATCCAAATCCAGAACAATTAAGAGATGTTGAAGAGATTTATGTAATAGCGAAAACTTTAGTACCAGTTATGATTCTGAAACCAAAGCCTAAAAATGAACGTGATCAATTGATAAATGAAAATAAAACTGATGCTGATGAATCAGATCAAAAAGCTTAAAACAGAATCGGGGCTGTTTTTTTTATTGGGCTTATTCCGCAGCAACTGCTAATGGCAAAGAATTTTATAGATAGTAAATATGGAAAGATGTACCAATCATCCAGAAAAGGAAACAGCATTGATGTGCATGAAGCATAATGTTTATCTCTGCGAGGAATGTTGTAAATGCCGTGATCCAGAACTTTACTGTAAATTTAGAACATCGTGTCCTGTGTGGTTTATTGATAAAAGAGGAGGGAAAAATATTTAATACGAACCTAAAAGAAATATGCAAAACCCAAGAAAGACTCCGATAGCTCAATATATAAAGATGAAAAAATGAGGCGAGGGATATATTATTTTCAGTCGCTTTTAAAAAATTTCAGAAGAAAGAACCCAAATAAAAAGGAAGGGCGGGAATAACAAATTTTTAAGCAATTTTGAAGAGGGTTCATTTTTTTCGTTGGGGAGAAATGCCCAAGAAAAGACCGCGTGCGCTTAATGTAAAATAGGCTTATTCTTTTTTGGGATTAATTCCGCTGCACTTTAAAAATTTTCAAAAAAAACCCAAAGAGAAGCGACAGGAGTAATTTTAAAATTTAAATCCTTCAGATATATTTTTTTTTCTTTGGGTTTATCCCGGCCACTGTTTTAGAAATTTTTAGAAGAAGAACCCAAAGAAAAGGGTAGGAATGAAATGGCAGAACATCCTAAATGGTATAAGAAAGCAAAACTTAATTTTGAAAAACCAAAAAATATAAAAAAGAATCAAAAGGAAAAATATAAATGGCAAGGGGATTGGTCATATCAGAAAAATAATTTACCACAGCCCCATGATAAAAATTAAAAATTTTACATAAAGTTAGAAAAACAGCATGTATCGGGCATCGGAAAATTTTTTATTGTTAACCTAATTTTTCAACCCAAAAAAATAGAGAGACTTCAGAAAAAAAAATATAAATAAAAAATATTTTTTTCTTAAGAAAATTTTTTGAAAGAAAAAATAAAAAAAGACGCTAAAAAATAAAAATATTTTAAAAAGGGAAAAGGGGAGGGGAGAGCAAATATAATATGTCTACAGCCCAATAAATATAGGCTTCTTACCTTATTACTGATACATAAGTAGAAAAAATATTACTCTCTAACTCTCTGAATTAAACCGTGTAGAAATTTACTACACTTTATATTTATTATAAATAATATCAGCAGGTTAATTTTAAGAAGGAAATTTTATAAAAGCATTTCACTTTTGGGAAATTTAAGTAAAATTTATTTCCCTTAAAGCTCTGTAGAACCCCAAAATAATTTAACATCCAGTATGTTTTGGACTCCAAAATAATTTTTAAGTTAACCAAAAGAACAGAAAAAACAGAGACTTAGAGAGTTTTTTCAGAAAAAGCCTTTTTAGGAGAAACTGTACTAAAAATAGGAAGAAAAAATAAACATATCAGAGAGGGTAGAGATAGCTGGAAAGCTTGAAAAACCTGCGAAAAGACGAAAGCCCTGACAACTTTCGTCATCAGGGCTTTCAGTTAATATGTGCAGCGTCCAGTGAGGGACGATTACTTTCAGCTCCGCGCTTGAGGCTACTACGAACCGACCCTCTCTGTTTTTTTTCTCTGTTTTCTTACATCAATTTTGCGTTAAAATAGAGAATTTTTAGAAACAAAAGTGGGAAATAAGCGAGCAGAAAGTTTAAACCCGATTTCCCGCTTGGAAGTATCGAGGGAAATTTTTTTAATCCTTTTTCCCACATTACTGAAGCGCTTGATTCATAAGCATTTCAAACTGTGCTAAGCTTTCAATATTTACAGCTTTCTTTCGCAGTGACTTTAATATTGCTATATTGCCAATTTGTTCAATTTTTTCTGCAATAGAGCGATTAACACTATTAAATTTAGCTTCAAGGACTTCTATTACTGATTCTTTTGCATCTTGAAGTGCTCCTTGTTGCATCAATCTTTCTGCTACGGTCATAACTATTCCTCCTTTATGCTTTGAAAGGTTATTTTCAACCAATTCTTTTAATTTTTCAGGTAAAATATCTTCTCTCGCTGAAAAAATATAACGCAGTAGTGCCTCTAAGCTCTTTATACCTGTATCGCTGTCTATAACTTCTTTTAGCAATGCAAAAATTTTAGGAAGATGCTCCCATAAATTTGGATCAAAGATATACTTAATCGCAAATAGTCCTACTTTAAGTGTTAGTATGCCTTTAATTTCATGATCCTGATAAGTTGATAAATCGCATAAAATATATTCAAAGTCTGGAATATATGGTTTCAGGTCATCTTTACCTTTTTCCACAATATCTGAAAACTTATTCCCATATGACCATGGTTGACGCCCATGATAAATTAGCAGGGATATAACAATGGGTAAATCACTTCCTTTGTTATTATTAACATGCCTTCTCCATATTTTTGTTTTATAGTGTAACATCTGGAGGGATACATATTTATATAAATCGCTTTTATGCTCAAGCAAAAGATAAACATAGCCAGTTTTATCTCCAAACTTCACTGAATATAAAAGATCTGAAAAATATTCTTTTAAATCTTCCTCGATAAAGCTTTCTTTCTCTATCCGGAGCGTATTCAAATCCAATAATTGCAATATACTGCTTGAAAGATAATTCTCAAAGAAGCTACGGGCATGATCTGTCTTCTCTAATAATTCTTTAAAATATTTATCATATGGTTTAAATATAAGTTCCATTTGCTTTTATCCTAATCTCACAGGTTGTAATTATCATGTTCAGATTTCATTGGGTATTAGCCTTCTCATTAGATTGCCTCGTCATTGCATTGCTTTCTATTCTCTATATTTTTTCAAAGTTTTTAGCTTTTAATTGAGAATATTATTATTTAAATTGGTTAAGCTTATTTGTATTTTTTTACCAGACGCCTACTCAATTTTATATGAATCCCTCATGCGAAGCGAAAGTTCTTTAACCATCAGAAACGCTTTTTCTACTGTTGTCTCACCGTCGGGGTTGACAAGACAGCAGGTTGCAGGAGATATCAGACTCCTTGAAAGTAAAAACTTTTGATCAATTCCTTTTTTTGACAACGTATCCCACAATTGAATCAGGCGTTTTTCTAAAGACTTAAGTTGTTCCTTATAAAAAGGTTCGAAGTTTGTTGGCACAATCCCCCATACTAGTACTCCGCCTCTATCTAAAAATTTTTTAATCTCTTTATGGTAAGAGACGATGATCTCTCCATTGAGAAAGACGTCCATAGATAAAATATCCAAATCGAGATTAAGCAAAAAACTCCAATCTGGATTTCCACACAAATGAATACCCCGAGGACGATCTATGAGAGAAAAGAATATATCCATCTCGTTCTTGGCTGTCATGTCATTATACCCGGACATAGCGTTAAAAATATACTGAAGACCTGGTTCATCTACAAACATGAAGGCATTTGGATTGATCTTTTTTAAGCGCTTTAGCTGAACATTAATCCGCTGTGCCATAAATTCGAGCATAAACTGTCGAACGGTGTCATTAAAAAGAATCGGTCGGTCGTTTTCATCCTGAATATTAAATCCAAAACTGATGGGTCCTTCAAGCTGTCCACGTATTGCCGGCACCTTGGAAAGATCCATTTCCAAAAAACGATGGTAGACTTGAGAATATGTTGGACTGATATCAAAGTATTCCTGTTCTTCAAAATGGCTCATGACCTCTTCTATTTCATGAGCAAATTTATCCGTAGAAAATCTAAGTGTCCGATGATTTAAATCCAGAAGGATTCCCGGAAAATGTTCAGCTGCCTGGACGTACATATCTTCATAATAAGTAAGATTCGGCAACTGGGGCCAAAAAGGGATATCTAAAGAAAGCGCTGTTTTAAGCGCACGATTCACATCTATGTGAGGCATGACTGCCATAGCGGTTGTTAAAATATTCCCTGGAATAGGCATCCTAATAGTTCCTTATTTAATTAATAGTTTCTAAATAAGTTTGATTCATTTTCTTATCTAATCTATTTATGTGTGAATTGCTAAAAATAGTTTGATTTCTCGTGTCCATAACCTGAAAATGACATATAATTGGCTATTTTACTTAATGATCCTATATAGACATCTTTTAGAACATAATCTTTGAATACCTGAATTCCAGTTCGATCAACGATATATCCAACATGTTCTTTAGGCAAAGAGCGGTCTATAAATTGATCGATGTAATGATATAGGTTCTCAATGACTTTTAATATAGCTGTTTCATCTACCCATTCCATGAATGTTTGAGCAATTCTCGGGTTCTTTTTACCTGTTCTTCCCATCACCACCATTCGATAATATTTTTCACCTCGTGTCCATGCCAAAACAGGACACTTTAAAATACACTCACCGCAACCGATACAGCGCAAATGATCTCTTTTAACCTTGTAATTCACAATAGTTAATGCGCCAGTTGCAACTTTTTGGCAATTTTTAACACAGGCTTGACATCCGATGCAACGATTAGAATCATACATGGGCAAGACCATTCCAATGACACCAATATCTTGCATATGCGCTTTGATACAATCATTTGGACAACCAGTCAGTGCGATTTTGACATGAAAATCATGCGGATATATCAACTTCTCGATTTTTTTTGATAACTCGGTGGTATTATAGTTTGCAAAGGGGCATACATTATTTCCAATGCACGCAGAGATGTTACGGGTTCCTGCAGCAGGATATCCTGTTTTTGGATTATGAATTGAGACTCCTATTTCGGATTCCATTCCAATCAGGATGGGATGGATTATCTCATTTATTTCACTTATTTTTGCCATGGGAATTCCTGGTATTTCAAATCCCTGCCTTGTTGTAATGTGCACTTTCCCGTTTCCATATTTTTGTGCAATATCTTTTATGATATCAAAATATTTTACATCGAGACTTCCACCTGGGACTCTTATTCGTAAAGCTGTTATCTGGCGTTTATTTGTGATTCTATAACCGTTTTTGATAAGTTTTTTATTATTAATATCAAGCATTTTATCACCTTGATTCTAATCGATTAGGTTTTGAGCAACATAATAATTAAAAACAGGGCCATCCAAACATATGTATGTATTATCGATCTTACAATGGCCACATTTTCCGATCCCACAACACATTTTACGTTCAAAAGAGACCCATATATTCTCTTTTGCAATTTTTCTATTTAAAAATTCTATGACAGAGAATTTCATCATTATAGGCGGCCCAACGGTAATAACCTGAGTATTGGTGATATCTGAAATAGAAACTTTTGAGATAAGGCCAGTTATCAGACCAATGTTTCCAGTCCAGTTTTTGGTATCATCTTTATCCACAGTCAACTCAACACAAAATTCCTTGCGCCATTCTTCAATTTCTTCTCTAAATAAAATATCTGCCGGAGATTTAAAACCTGTCAGAAGTGTCAGGCTTTTTAAGTGGATTGTTTTCTTACAGTATTGACTTAGAATACTTTTTACAGGAGCAAGCCCTGTTCCACCGACAGCAATTATCAAATCTTTATCAGACATTTGTTGAATTGGAAAACCATTCCCATATGGTCCTCTGATAAAAAGATGTGAACCTGGCTTAAGTTTATGTATCACATTGGTCAATTTTCCAACGTTACGAATGGTCATTTCAATCCAATCATCACCAAAATCACTGACTGATATAGGCGCTTCTCCCACATTGGGTATAGATACCTCAAAAAATTGTCCGCTTGCAACTTTTATGGCAGTTTCCAGTCTAAATGTATAATCGATTTCGGTTTGCGGCTTGACATTTATTATTTTAGCTTTAACAGGAAGATATGGATTATTCATGATTTTAACCCTCTCTGATCGCTTGATTGGACCGCTTGATTTAATTTTTGAATGCACGCTGTAAAGGAAATATTTTCAGGACAGACGTCGCTGCAGCGTCCACATCCAACACACATATGATGGTTGCTGCCAAATTTTTGTTTGAAATCATGGATTTTGTGTAAAAGCCTAAAACGCATTCTTTCTCCTTTATTTTTTCTAAAAGAATTGCCTCCAGCCATATCTGTAAAGCCGTCAATCATACATGAAGCCCAAACTCGCCTTCTTTCACCGCAATATGGATTATCTTCATAAAAAATATCTTGCATGGTAAAACATGAACAAGTTGGACATACAACATTACATCTGCCGCATGCTATGCACCTTTCTGAGTACTCATCCCATAATTTATGATAAAAAATGGATTTAGGAATTTTTTCTGGAATATCTACCTTAATATCATTTGATTCAATAAATACAGGCGTCATATTTACATATGTTCCATATTTTGAAAATCTGTCTTCAAAATCAACACTTACATCGCATAAAACTGTATCACCGGCCCTCCTGATAAAGGCACTATAACGATCTACTTTATTTGCACCCATTGAAACACAAAAGCATGTATCAAAACTATATTTACATTCCAGTACAAACAAATGCACTTTTTTTCGCAGTTCGTTATAATAGTTATCCATCAAATCACCGTTTTTTAAAAAAATCTGATCAAGCCGTTGTATTCCGTTTGCATCACAGGGGCGACAAAAAATGATAATTTTTTTTGGGCTTATTTTTGGCAGACTAAAGGCGTCTTCTGTAAAATAAAAAAGTGTTTGAGTAATTGGGAAAAATATTTCTTTTGAAGAAAAATGAGATTTTTCTTCAAATTCTATATCTTCTAAAGTTTTGATTTGACCATAAGTAACAAGGTCAGTGTCTGAAAATACTCCTTTGTTAAAAATTTTAACAGGAGCATAAATAATATAATCAGCAGATAATTCCCGCAAAACATTGTTAAATGTGCTGATATTAAAAGAATATCCCATATTGTCAAAAACCTCCGCTTTAAAATTGAGCAAAATTTAAGGATCGAATACTTTATGATTTTTTAAAAAATGATTGATGAATGGCGTTTGCCAGAAATACGAAAAGCAAAATTGCGCCACCTGCAAAAATAACATCCGGCAGCACTCGTGCCAAACTCAATGTTCTAATAACCTTTCCTGAAGCTATTTCAGGGCTTCTGGCATACCATAGTCCGTATTTTATAGCATAGTGCAGCTGATAAAAACCTGATGGAATGAGACTGAACACTGCCATTAACGTAAGGCCGCCATTCAACCCCCAGAAGCTCCATTTTAGAAGGTCATCTGACCATGAAGCACGGGTGACAATATGACGAACCGAAAACAAAAGCAGCGCTATTGCCAACATACCATATACGCCAAATAACGCTGTATGAGAATGAATCGGAGTGGTGTTAAGACCCTGCGCATAATACAGCATAATCGGCGGATTGATTAGAAATCCGAAAATTCCTGCACCGAAAAGGTTCCAGAACGCTACGGAAATAAAAAAATATATGGGCCATTTATAAGCATATGCTTGTCCTCCAACATCTATCACTTTGAGATTATGTACGATTTCAAATCCTATCATTGTTAGCGGGATAACTTCCAATGCGGAAAAAACTGCCCCCAAAGCGATAATAGGAATAGGCGTACCTGTCCAATACAGATGATGAAATGTTCCGATAACACCACTGCCCAAATAGAGAAATATGGTAAAATAAACCGTCTTTAAAGCAAATTTTTTGCTGACCGCGCCAATATGAGACAGCAGAAATGCCATCACTACAGTTGCAAAGACCTCAAAAAAGCCTTCTACCCACAGATGAACCACCCACCATCGCCAATATTCGGCTTCAGAAAGATGGCTTCCCTTGCCATACATCAGTCCGGCCATATAGAATAAAGGAATAGCTATGCTGCTATACAACAGCATATGCGTCAGTCCGCAGTTATCTTTTTCATCTTTAAGCGCCGGAGCAATAGCTCGCAGCATGAGCACCAGCCAAATCAATATTCCGGCAATCAACAGCAGTTGCCATACCCTGCCCAATTCGATATACTCATAGCCCTGATGCCCCCAATAAAATGTGTCTTGTCCCAACCTGCCGGTTGCCGACAGCCATGTTCCTAACAATGTGCCGGCAACAACTACCACCAATGCGGTAAAAAGAACGATTACCCATCCTTTTTGACTTTTCGGCTCTTTTCCCACCATAGGCCCAATAAATAATCCTGTGGCAAGAAAACAAGTGGCAATAAAAAAAACCGCAAGCTGGAGATGCCATGTTCGTGCCGCAGCATATGGAAAGATTTTTCCCAGTGGGATGCCATAGAAACTTGTTCCTTCAACCGTAAAATGGGCGGTAACAGCACCCATGCCGATTTGAACGAGGAACAGCAGCACTGCCACCAAAAAGTATATCAAAGTTACTTTTTGGCTCGGAGTGGGATTGGGTTCAGAGAAATTTTTTACTAACTCTGGATTGTATTCATCTTTTCCGATATAGCGAAGATAAACAAACAAGGCTGCCCCGATCCCTAAAATCAGCATAATCACACTGACGATAGACCATATAAGCATTTCTGGCAAAGGCAGATTGCCTACAAGCGGGTCATAAGGCCAGTTGCTAGTGTAAGTATAATCCTTATCAGGTCTCAGTGCCCCGGCAGCCCAAGCCAGCCATGCAAAAAAACTGTTCAGCAGATGTCCTTCAACCTGGTTTTTCACAATCTTGGATTGAAGACCCATGCGGTCATTACCGTTAACAAAGAGATCCGTATAATAATTTCCCAGTGCATGAAACGCTTCTGTCTGATATGGCGTAAAGGTCAGTGTCCCACTTTTGAAATCATACCGATTAGTCTTGATTTCTTGAGCAACCAGCACCTTTAACCGCCCTTGGGTGGGAGCATCAAGCGCATCGAACTCTGCCTGCGAAAAATATTTAGCTTTTTCCTGTTTAAGCCCGTAATGACGTGCTGCAAGGTAAAGTCCCAGACGATGCAGAAAATCAGCTGACCAGTCCGGCGCAAGGTAAGAGCCATGTCCCCATATAGTCCCGATGTGCTGACCGCCTCGTGAAAAGTAAAAATTCTGTCCGTTGAGAATATCATCACCGGTAAAGATGACTTTTCCTTCAGATGTCATTATTTTACTCGGAATTGGAGGTTTTTCCTTGTTGATGATATAGCCCCCGAAAATAAGCACGCCAAAAGTCATTGCCAGCAAGAACATCAATATCGCTTTTGTTTTTGAATTTTGCATAGCTGATCTCCTTTTTTTCATTATTATAAATTCAATCTGCATAGGATTTCAGCTTCAATCCAATCTCTCTTCTGTTCCAAGCTCCGAACCGTGCGCATACCTGTGGACATTTAGCTAAATATCGTTGGATAATCATCATTTTTGAATTTTGCATGACTGATCTCGTTTTTTTATTATTTCCAATGAATACATTCTACAGGACAGGTATCAATTGCTTCCTGGATACAATCCTCAGATCCTCCTGCTTCAATAATCACATTGGCTTTTCCTGAGCTTTCATCAAATCCAAAAACATCGGGGCAAAGCTCAAAACAGCTCTGACATCCGATACATTCTTCAGTTTCAATCATAACTTTTTTGTTCATCTGAATTACTCCTTTTTTAGATCAAATTCAATCTGCATCGGATTTCAGCTTTAATCCGATCTCTCTTCCGAATTTAGTGCTATTTTCAATACCTTCCGCATTCGGATTCCATTTTTCACGCACCCCGTCATTTAAAAGCTCAAACCCACCTGATTTAAGTCGCTCGGATATTACCTTAACTGATTCGCCGCTCCATCCGTAACACCCGAAGGCCGCCGCTTTCTTATGTTTAAATTTCAATCCTTGTACCTCTTCCAGAATACCGGCTACGGATGAGAGGATTCCTTTATTGACAGTGGGAGAACCGACCAGAATCGCTTTTGATTTGAAAATTTCGGTAATCACATCATTTTTATCGGACTTGCTAACATTGAATAACTTCACAGCAACAGTTTTATCCGCTTCCGTGATTCCTTTTGCAATGGCTTCCGCCATTCTCCTAGTTCCGTCCCACATGGTATCGTAAATTATTGCGATCTGATTTTCCACATAATTGTTGGCCCATTGAATATACTTGTTCACAATCTGCAACGGGTCTTTGCGCCATATTACCCCATGACTTGGACAGATCATATCTACCGGCACATTCAACGCCAAGACTTCTTTTATTTTCTTGTCCGCTTGCATACTGAATGGCGTAAGAATATTGGCATAATACTTGATTGCTTCCTGAAATAATTCCGCTTGATCAACCAAGTCGTTATACATTTGTTCTGAAGCATAGTGCTGACCAAACCCATCGTTGCTGAACAAAATATTATCTTTAGTCAGATAACAGAACATGCTGTCGGGCCAATGAAGCATCTGCGCTTCGATAAAAATCAGTGCCTTTGATCCGAGACTGAGTTTATCGCCAGTTTTTATGACCTTAAAATTCCAGTTCTGATGATAATGCCCTTTCAGAGAATTGACGCCGTTGACTGTACAATATATCGGGGTCTCTGGAATAAGCCGCATTAGTTCCGGCAATGCACCACTATGATCCGATTCGGCATGATTGGCGACAATGAAATCAATCTTTTCCAAAGAAATTTCTTTTCTTAGATTTTCCACAAATTCACCGGAAAATTTTGCCCATACCGTATCAATTAGAACATTTTTTTCATCTCTAATCAGGTAGGAATTGTAACTAGATCCTCTATGCGTCGAATATTCTTCACCATGAAATTTTCTTAATTCCCAGTCAATTTTCCCAACCCAATCGATATTTTCTTTGATTGTAAAACTCATGCTTTCCTCCTATTCAAATTTCTATGACTGATGGGTTAATTTTAACCATCCACCAATTCATGGGCAAGGTGATGGTATTTTTCATGGACTCCAGCGCCAGTCTCCTCTTCTTCGATCCTTTCAAAGGCTTCTGCAAGGAATGTCTGATCCTCGGGTGTCAAGATTTTATCTGCCATAGGGAATAAGACGTTATTTTCCTTGTTAATATGCGCTCTGAGGAGTTGGGTATAAGCTAGTAAATTGTCTTTAACTGAGATATGCGGAAGTGCTGCTGCCATTGCTTTAACTATCGCACGACCTTCAGCATGTTCTTTGAGCATAACAGCTATTGGTCCGCTTTCATGCTCCATGCCTTTTTCCTCCAATTTAGGAAAAAGTATTTTCTCCTCTTTGGCATGATGACATAGATCAGCAAAGTTTTTAATAAAATCAATAATCGTGTGAATTTTTTCAACATTTACTGTGCTTGTGTTTTCAATTTGCTGGGCTTCTTTTTCAGCAGCGCCAATAACTAATAGAATAATTTCATGTTCATGCTTGAGTATTTGGGTTGATGTCATTTTTATACCTCATTATTCTTTATGTCCATGTTCATGTTCAGCTTTATGTTCAGATTTATGCTCAGATTTATGTTCCATTTTATGCCCTTCAGCTTGATGATGGGCGCCAGTCTCAGCTCCAATCATATCTAACTTCTCTACATAATGAGTAAATTCAATATACGCTTCCACAAATTTTCGCCCTGCTTCAACAGATTGATCAGCCTGTTTTTTAGCTGCTTTGGCCCGTTCAAATCGTTCTAGAATCCCTTTTGCGACTGCGTCTGCGGTTGACTTGGCAAGATTGTCAACCGATCCTGTTTCAAGCGCCTTATCGGCTGCTGCTACTGCCGGTTCGACATTTCCTGCTGGTTTAAGTCCAGTATAAGGAGCGCCTTCCCCTCTACGATGGATACGGACAAGTGTTTCAAAGAAATATAGATCTGCAAGTTCTTTAGCCTCTTGACCTTTAGCCCTCACCGCCATAGTCTTTTTGAAAAGCTCCCGAATTTTTGTTTCATCATCTTTTTGAACCCATTTTAAAACCGGCGTGACATCCCCCTTTTCAAACGCTAATTTTGCGGTTGCTATAACCGGACCGTCGAGCGTATCACAATGGGCGTTCACAAAACTTGGAATAAAAAACAATGCTCCAATCAAAACTACAATTAAAAATAATCCTTTTTTCATTTTGCCCCCTATATTTGTTTTAAATTATAATACATAATATTCCTTTCCTTTATCCTTTTGTCCCATTCTTAACTATTACAGGCTTAAACCATCTGATGATATCCTCAAAAAGCGTATAAAATATGGGCACATAAAGTAGTGTAAGAAAGGTTGAAACCATTAAACCGCCTATGGCCACTACGGCTAAAGGCGATAATCTTTCCAAGCCAATTGCTCTTTCAAGAGCTATGGGAATCATGCCTACGGCTGTCGCAAAAGCAGTCATTAAGATCGGGCGGGTCCTTACCTTAACGCTTTCCCTCAAGGCTTCGAGCGTAGAAGCCCCTCCTTCTTTTGCCATTTCAATGAAATCAATTAGCAGAATGGAATTTTTAACAACTATCCCGGCAAGTAAAATAACTCCCATAAATGATGCTAGCGATTGCTGTTTTCCAGCCATGAGTAAAGACCATATAGCGCCTATTAGCGCCAGAGGAATAGCGGTCATAATCGTCAAAGGATGAACAAATGATCTGAAAGCCGGGACTAACGAAAAATAAAGCAGGACTATTCCAATAGCCATAGCGGATAAGAGAGCGTTAAATGATTCTTCGGCTTGCTTGGCATCACCTTCCTGTGAAATAAGATAGCCATCAGGAAGTTTAATACCAACAAGAGCGTTCTGTACATTAGCCATAATATGGGAAACAGGCGCTTTCTCGCGATAACCAAAAACATCAATACTATTTTGCATGTTTTGACGAGTGAGAAGCATTGGTACGTAAGCGGTGGTAATAGTCCCCAAAGTAGAAAGGGGAATCTCGCCTATAGGCGTGTGGACATTTAAGCTTGATATTTTGGAGATTTGGTCACGAAATTTTTCCTTATAACGGATGCGAATAATAAATCCATCCTCACCAGGGACACGGAATATAGAAGCGAATCCTCCCTGTACAGCCACTTGAATCTGCCCTGCAATCTCTTTGGGGGATATACCATATAAAGCGCACTTCTCCTTATCCGCTATAAAATTCACTTCCTTTTTATCAGCCGTCCAGCTAAGGGACACTGATTTTAACCCACCGACGGTTTCCATTCTTCGCTCTATTTCTCGACTGATGTTGTACAGGACTTTTGGCTCAGGGCCGGTTACCATGACATCTACGGTGGCTCTGATACTAGAAAGAGGTGTAGCGCCATAGTCGAAAACATCTACATACTTCAACCCTGGTATCTTTAAAAACTCTTTTTGGAGTCTATTTTCAATCTGCCATATATTATCCGTACGATGATACCGATCCACCATGATTACGGTAATATTTCCCTGTTGAGGGTTTTTGCCGCTGCCGAAAGATATGATCGAAGGTTCCGAACCTAAGGTTGAACTAATTGAAACAAATCCTTTTTGCTTTTTGATAGTAGCTTCCATCTGCTGTAAAATCCCATTGCTCTGGTATAAAGAAGAATTGCTGTCAGCCTCGAAGTTGATTTTTATTATGCCCGTATCCATAGGCGGCATAATGTTTTGACCGACCAGCGGCCTTATCAGTTTGCTGGTAATAACCAGGATTACAAAAGCCGTAAAAATGAAAGCAAATCGGTGCCGAATAGCTATATCCAAAGAATTGATAAAAAAATCACGAATGGCATTATTAAAAAGGTCGCTTAATTTCTTAACCAAAATTTCCAACCTATTTTCTTTTTGCGTCTTTTTCAGGATATAGGGGGCAAATATGGGAATGATCGTTACGGATACAATATAAGAGGCTATAAGCGCGATTGTTAAAGCCAGCGTAAGAGGTCTAAGAACAGTCTGGACATAGCCGCCGATAAAAATGATCGGAACAAGGACGACAATGGTGGCATATGTTCCGGAAAAGATCGCCAGCATTACTTCTTCAGTGCTACCAGCCACAATATCGGATATGTCCTTACCTATTTCATGAAAATGCCGCTCGATATTTTCAATCACAACAATAGCATCATCCAGTAGCATTCCTACCGCCAGAATTACTCCAGTCAGAGTAACCATGTGAAACTCAAAATCAAAAAGCCACATAAAAGCAAAAGTAATTAAGTATGTAAAAGGAATGGAAATTGCTACCATCAGCATGGTGCGCAGGTTGCCCAGGAAAAGGAATATAACCAGAATAGTAATAATGATAGCATCCCTGAGCGCTTCCAACATATTATCGACACTAAGTTTTATGAGATCTTTCTGGGTATAGCTGATTTCAAAATGAATGAAAGGGTATTTGGTCTTTAGTTGTGGAAGCACTTTTTCGGCGGCATTGATGGTATCAAGGGTATGTCCTTTCTGCCCGCGCAGAATATTGATACCGATGCCTTCTTTCCCATTGCCATGATAAGCCGATTGTGGTTCCTGAATACCCTGCTCAATAAAAGCCACGTCCCGCAGATGAATTGTTCCGCCTTCCCGTTTTCCTATGACCATATGGTTCAACTCCTGCGGAGTTCTGATCTGACCTTCAGTCTTGAAGATATATTGCCCTTGCTTAGAAATAATGAGTCCCTGAGGGATATTCTGATTCTGTGCGACAATAGCACCCATGATATCGCTAAGACTCAATCCAAACCTTTTAAGGCGATCCGGATCAATTATTACGCTTATTTCAGGTTGAAACCCGCCAAAAACTTCCACATTGGCAATTCCTGGGACCCTCAAAAGGTCCTCTTTGATTTGGTTGTCAGCCATTTCACGGATTTTTCGTAGATCAGCCGGATAACCTGGTTCCGAGGTGAGCGCAATGGTCATGGTAGGTTGACTGGCTTGGCTGATTTTAAAAATCTGAGGGGCTCTGATATTTGGAGGCAGGCGGGAACTGATTTTGCTAAGTGAATTGGCTACGTCTGTCGCTGCTGCATCAAGTCCTTTTGCATATTCAAATTCAGCTTGAACAACTGATACTTCATCTTTAGATGTAGATGACACCCTGCGGATAAGGTCAATCGTAGATAGCTCTTTTTCGATTGTTCTGGAAATATCAGCTTCGACATCTGAGGCTGCTGCGCCTGGCATGACAGTAATCAAACTGATCTGGGGACGATCCACGTCAGGGAAAAGATTGAACGGTATTTTTAAGTAACCGATAATGCCAACTGTAGATAAAAGTAGAACTACTGAGAGGACAAGATGAGGCTTCCGAATATATTGCGCCACAAAACTCATGGTTTGCCTCCCACAGAATTAACTACAATTCCTTCAGCTAAACTTAACAGTTTGTTTTCCTGCTCAACGGCTACTATGCTGCCCTGAGTAATCGGACCTTTGATTACTGCCTGAGTTGGGCTGGTTGCCAACAACTCGATTTGCTGAATTCGAATAACCCCTTTATCAACAAGATAGATGAATGCGCTTTTACCTGTTTTTACAATGGCGTTTACCGGCGTTAGAAAGCCCTCGACTTCATTTGTCACCATATCTACGCCTACGGTAGCGCCTGAAGGGAGCGAAAAAGGTGGCGTAGAAAGGATAATATCCACGGTACAGAGCAGGTTCTTGTTCAGAGCAGGATAAACCCGGTTAATTGTTGTGGACATATTTTGTTCTCCGCTCTGAAGATAGGCTTTAGTCCCTTTCCTTATATAGTTTACCTCTTCTTGGGGAATTTGTATGACCACTTTATATGGCGAAGATTTCTCTATCGTCAGAATTGGTTTGCCAGGAACAGCCAAATCGCCAGTATCACTCCAACGCTTAACGATAATACCGTCAAAAGGGGCTAATATTTTAGCATAGCCTGCCTGAGTACGGGCGGCTGCAGCACTCTTTGCCAGCCCTTGAAGTGTTTCTTGAAAAGCAGCAAGAGTTGCATGAGCGCCATCATAATTGGCCTTGGAACGTTCCAGCGCTTCTTTGGAAATAGCGCCTTCCTTATAAAGCAATTCATCTCTTTCATAGATGGATTGCTGCGTTTCAAAGGCGCTTTTAGCCCCTGTCAGTTTCTTTTGGGTAGCAAGATACTCCGCATTGGTCGCGAGCGCTTTGTCGGTAAGTTCACGGTCGTCTATCACTATGACAAGCTCACCCTCGCGGATAGAGTCGCCTTCTCTTTTATTTAAACTCAATATATTACCCGAAATCCTAGGGGAAAGCTCACTGCGGGTATATGGTTCAATAATTCCCAGGTAGTGCGTAGTTATCTCCAATTTACCCTGACTTATTATAGCTGTTTGGATGGTCTGACGATGTGACGCAGGTTTTGGAAGAGCAGCTATTTCAAGCTGTTTCCTATTTACAAGGAAAAGGGCACCCAAAATGATGATAATAACAAATCCCAATAATACTAACTTTTTTTTCATTGCAAATAATCCTCCAAAGTTCCAGTAACTTTTCTGTAAGAAATCATAGCCGCGTTATAATCGAACAGCGCTTGCGAGTGATTTGCCACAGCCGTTATATAAGCAGCCTGTGCAAATAGAAAATCAAGAATGATTCCGGCTCCGCTTGAGTATTTTTTCTGTTCGATACGGAATGATTCTTCAGCTTGTTTAACCGCCTGTTTAGCCGTTAAAATCCTATTTTTGCTTTCCTTTAGAGATGAAAGAGCATTTTGGATGTCAAGACGGATCTGATTCAGAATAACCAGACGATGTTTTTCGGCTTTTTCCTTCAAGATATGTTCCTTTGCTATTTCATCATATAAGGATTTTTCAAAAAGCGGCAAGCTCAGGTTAATTCCAGTGTACCAATTGGCCTCATTGTAATAGGGATTGTAACCATACTGGTCCATATAACCGGCAAAAGCGTTGATAGACGGTAAAAGTCTACCTTGAGTGATCTTAGTGTTGATCTCCGCCTCCTGAATGACCGCCTCAACGATTAGATATTCAGGACGTTTTTTTTGAGCTGTTAAAAGACTCTGATCAAAATTAGGTGTAAATTCGGTTATGGTCAACTCGTCTGATAACACAGGCACCGCTATAATTTTTTCAACCTGTTCCCCCATGAGATAATGTAATGTTCCAGCAAGATTGGTAAGCCCTTCAAAAAAAAAAAAAAAACGCTGCCTTTCATTTGCAAGCTGGACTGCCACCTTTAACAAATCAACCTTTGCAATTCTTCCTAAATCGAAAAGCATTTGGGAATTCTTCTGCTGGTTTTCCAAAGCTGTTAAGGATGCCTGCGCGGCTTCTCTGATTTTCTTGAGTTGCTGTATTTTATTATATGTATTGACCGTGTTGGCGATAATCTCATTTCTGGTTAAGGTCAGATTTTCCTCCTGCATGATTTTACGTATTTTAACTAGTTCGATACCGTTTGTAATCTGCCCCCCCTGATAAATCGGAAGTGTCATGAGTACATTTAAAGAGGCAAACTCATTGCTAAAATGGGGAGAAATAGAAGTAGATTGAGCGGGTATAAATGGCAGCGGATCCTGCCTTCTGGTATAATTCAGATCAAGAGCTATTTTAGGGAAATGTTTTCCCATTGCGCTGTCAACTCCTTTTTTGAAAGCCTTAACACTAAGGCCTGCTTCGGAAAGTAAAGGATTATTATTTAAGGCCTTGGCGAGACAGGCTTTTAAAGACAAAGGTTCTTCCTCAGTTGCAGGTTGGAAGACGATGGATTCTACTTTTTCGCTTGTCATTCGCAATTGCGCAATGATATCTTGGGCATTGGTAGTCATTATGAAGAGAAAAAAAACTACCCATCTAACTACCAACACGGGAAAAATAAAAAATCTTGGTATCGTTTTTTTCATTTTGATCATTTTTATAAATTCTAATTGTCTATGTTTCACTTATTTGTGAATATATTCGCTCAAACTAAAAAAAAATTAAGCGGCTAAAATAGACTCACTGAAAAATTCCCAAGCTTTTCCCACATGTTTTGTGAGATCAAATTGCTCATTGCTTAAATGCCCAAGAATTGCAGCCGGCTGAATAATTCCAAGAAATAAAACTGAAAGCATTTGAGTGTCTAAATCCTTTCTAATTTGACCATTTGCCTGACCTTGCTGAATAATTTCGACAATTTTATTGAGATAATCAGAAATTATTTTATATTTGGTTTCATTTCTATGCAAATATCCGGAATAAGTATCGTCCGAAAAAAATACACGCAGGATAGATTTGTTTTGGAGGATTAATTGGGTATGGAGGCTGAGAATCCTTTTTAAGCGTTCTATAGGATCTGAAGTTTGCTCACAGGCCAAAGCCACATTAGAAAGGAGTTTTTGTTTAATCAAATCAAAAATAGCATAAAGTATTTTTTCTTTGCTTTTAAAATGCCGATATATTCCCGATGGAACAATGCCAACTTTGCGAGCGACATTTGCGATGTTCAAGCCCTTCATTCCATGTACGGAAATTGTGTCTAAAGCAGCTTGCGCTATCTGTTCCTTCCGGATTTCGGTAATTATTTTTTTCATGTGTATAAAGAGCTCCTATGTGAATTTATATTCACAATATAAAACAAATAAAAATTATGTCAATAATTATTTTACTGGAACTCATTACATATTTTGAAGGAAATTGCTATAATATATACTTTAAATTTTTTAAGAAAAAAAAAGATATGCATGGCAAATTTTTGTGATAATATTGATAATATTATTCGACATTATTATAAATTTCTACTCGATTCCTACCATTTTTTTTTGCACAATAAAGAGCATAATCAGCATCTTTTACAAGTTGATTTGAATCAATGAGTTTTATCAACTCATCTGATAGAAAACCTGTTACACCTAAACTTATTGTAACTTTGATTTTATTTCCTTTATCATAAGGAATCTCTTTGTCTTGTACTATTTTTCTGATTTTTTCAGCTAGTAAAGAAGCCTTCATTTTATTTGTTTCTGGTAAAAGTATAACTATTTCTTCACCTCCGTATCTTGCAATTGTATCGATGCTGCGACAGTTTGATTTAATCGTATTTGAAACGTTTCGTAAAACATCATCGCCTATATGATGCCCATAATGGTCATTAACCTTTTTGAAGAAATCAATATCTATAATTATGCAACTAATATCTCTTTTATACCTTTTTGCCTTTTTAACTTCCTCATTCAATTTAGAATAAAAATATCGTCTATTGTAAAGCTGAGTTAATTCATCAGTAATTGCCATGTCCTGAATTTGTTTTTGGGATTTAGAAAGCTCTTTCATTAGTCTGATAATAAAAAAATAAATTATTCCTAAAAATACTGAAGTTGATAATATCCTTAAGTTTTCAAAAAATAATATTTTTTTAGGCATAAAAATGGGTGTGTCCCACCTTTTACACAAAAAGTTAAGGGTCATTTTCTATATTCGAAAATTGTACCCCTCTATTAATAAAATCTGCAACATCAAGTGATAAATATTTTATCGCTTGGTAGATTTTAATATAATTTCCTCGCATTACAGATGACCTTATTCCATCATGATTCTTTTCTAAACGCCGTAAAATCCTCATACCTGATTCTGAATTGGATGACCTTCTATCTTTAGCAAACCCTCTTTTTCTCAAATACTGTATAGCTTGGTTCCAATGCTCAGTTAGAAATTTTGAAATCTTATTCAAATTGCTGTCGCCAATTTCATTAATCTGTTTTTTTAGATTTTCTAACTTGATCTCTGCCTGAACTTCTGTATTTGAATAATCAAATATATTCACTATTTGTTTTATTATTCCACGAAGTTTTGAGATCACTCCTCCTCTATCTATCTTTTCAAGGTTCTCTATTTTCTTTTTTTCTTCTTCAGTTAAATTTGAAGGTTTCTTCAATAGTATCCATCTCATTTCCCATAGCTTTGAAGCTATATCCAGCATATTGTCATCTTTATTTTCTTCACCCTCAGACTTTAATGTCTTCCTATATTCTAATAAATATTTCTTTAGATGTTTCCATATATTTTGGGTCGTATGAAAATGATCAGCTTGAATTTTAGCTTCTGGAAATACCTCTTGAATTGCTTTTATGTAGCTATTAGAATAGTCACAAAAGGCTGAAACAATATTTATCCCTAATTCTTTTATTTTTCTTAAAAAAGTTTTTGCTCCTTCACAATCTTCAGATTCAGTTTCATATGTTATCAGAATCCTATCAAATTCATCCTTTATTACCATAACACAATTATCAGTACCCATAGGATAATATCCATCAATATGGCATTGTCTTGGATTTTTTATATTAACAAGCATCTTTAATATTTCTTCTTCAGAAGGAAGATTGTTTCCAATCTCATCAATCCATCTCTGGATACTTGATTTACTAACTGGAATTTGAAAAAGGATATTAAAAATAGTTGCTATATTTCTCAATGTAACCCCACAAATTACCGCTAAAAAACATGCTAAACGTACCACATTTTTTGTTACATGCTGATATGTTGAAACCTCATTTATTTCAGGCGTAAAATAAACCCGATTGTTTTGATCATCAAAATAATATCCTTGCGATAGTATAAATCTATAAATAATTGGATTGTGGAAAGTAGAAAATTCATGAATATCTACATGATAAGATTGCTCAGGCCAATAAATTTTCCTCCCAACCTTCAATTGTTTCTCATAATCACGTTTTCTCATATCGAATTCTATTACTGTATTCTTCCCTTCAATATATGATCTTGTGAATAAATCTTGATGTGCATCTACAACAGCAGAATCAAATTGGGTTTGTATTATTATTGGCATAATTACAGGCTCATCTTTTTTAATTTTCTACTTGCTATAAATATACCAAATTTTTTAAATTTTATCTTTCACTTTTTTGTGTAAAAGGTGGGACACACCCAACAAAAGGCTCAATATGAGGAGAAAGACAGGTTGAAAGCAAAATTAATAGACGTTGGTCCTGGATTTATGAACCCGCGCAGTGGTAAAGTTGAGTTTGAAGATGGCCGAAGCAATGACGCAACTGATTTATATTTTTATACAAATCAGGTACATACAAAATATATAAATGATAAAAAACTTTTTATTGCTTTTGAGGAATTTAGCTTGCCAATACTACAAGGATATGGAGGAGTAAGGGCTTTACCCTTTGCAATTAACGAGAAT
>PDZT01000040.1 GCA_002753105.1 Deltaproteobacteria bacterium YD0425bin50
CTATAGTTTTGCATTTTTTGTCATTCCCACGAAAGTGGGAATCCAGAATGCTTGATTTTACTGGATTCCCGCTTTCGCGGGAATGACGATCGCTATTTTTGTATAATAAGTCATTTCAATAGGTTATAAAAAAGTGCAAAAGTATAGTTACAGATTTTCAGATAAATAATTGCAAAGATGAACGATTGTAGGGGCGAGGCATGCCTCGCCCCTACGGGAATTTACCACTTCTCATTTTGCTTTCAATTGTGAAATTTAATATCTGAAAATCTATATATAAATAAGGCACAAAATGGACGAAGCTGTTATTCAACCGAATGCAGTGCTTGATTTGCATTTAACGAGCGACACTGCAATCATGGTGAGTACCCAGTTGGACCTTATGAGTATAGTGGGTCATCTTGGTTTTTCCAAATCACAATTTCAACCGATTTTTCATAGCAGACTTTACAAAAATAACCACATAACCCTTGTTGGCCCATATATGGGTGCTCCTTATGCCGTGACCTTACTTGAAATCCTGATAGCTCAGGGTGTTCAAAAAGTAGTTGTTGTTGGATGGTGTGGGGCAATTCATCAAGATATTCAGATCGGTGATATCATTATACCGAATCAGGCAATCATTGAAGAAGGGACCTCACAGCATTATATCGGAAAACAAACTGCTAGCGTATCATGTCATAGTCACTTGAAAGAATTGATTACGCATACCTTGCATGAAAATAAAATCCAGTTTCATGAAGGATGTATTTGGACAACAGATGCCATTTTTCGTGAAACCCACGAAAAAATTATTCAATTTCAACAGCACAATGTCCTTGCAGTAGAAATGGAGCTTTCAGCTTTATTTACGATAGCGATATATCGTCATATTGAATTAGCATCAATATTATTTGTCTCAGATTTAGTCGCATCCCTGAAGTGGGAAAAAGGATTTAAAGATCAACGGTTTCATAATACACGTTCAACTGTCTTTCTCAAGATTGCTGAGTTTTTTAATCAGTAGTTGATGGATGATGAACAGGATTTCGTTGAATTTGTTGCTTGGCAGTTAAAAATGTTAAACTACCACGTATGGCACATAGTCCAGTAAATGAAGAAATGAAACATCGCCTCAAAGAAAAAACCGAAAATTAGAACAGTTGCTCCTATAAATAACATTATGAGTATATGCTATGAAGAATTCTTCAAAACCTAGCAACATTTTAATTTTACATGATCATCCCGAAGATATTGAAACTCTCACATCTATCTTAAAGCCAACATACACTATCCTGAGGAAAAACGATATTTTTCAGCCAAGTGGCGAGTTGCGCGATTCTATCTCAATAATTGACTTGATTTTACTGAATCCATGTATTCCAAATAATAATGGTTTTGACACCTGTAAACAACTTCAATCCAGACATATAAAACGTATTCCGGTTATGTTGATTCTTCAAAACCAAGATGATTTAGTAACCATAGACGTAACTCAACTATGCAGGTGGGATTGCATTATTAAACCTTTTCATAAAGAAATTTTACTTATTCGTATTCAAACGCATATCCATTTGTCTAAACTTGAATATTCACTACAGGAAAGCGAAACCCAATACCACTCATTGCTCGATAATATACAGGAAGGATACTATGAAGTTGACAGGGCTGGTAATTTGGTATTTTTTAATCGCTCATTATCCAAGATGCTTGGGTACTCTCCTGAAGAAATGGTCGGGATGAACAATCGACGTTATACGGATAAAGAAAATGCTGCGAAACTGTATCGAACGTATAAAAAAATATATGAAACTGAACAGCCTGTTATTGGGTTTGAATGGGAAGTTATGACAAAACAGGGTGATAGACGATTTGCTGCTGCATCCGCGTCTTTGATTAAAAATTCAGAAGGAAAGCAAATTGGTATTCGTGGAATTGTCAGGGATGTTACTGAAAAAAAACGTACTGAGGCTGAACTCATTAATGCCCGAAATTTTTTACAAAATATTTTTAATAGTTCAATTGATGGGATTTGTACTACAGACCTTAGAGGCACTATTCAATTTGCATCACCCAGTGCAGAAAGTATTCTTGGGTACACACCTGCTGAATTAAACGGCATGAAAATTTATTCATTGTATTCAAATGCCAAAGACGATGCAAAAATGATCATGCAAATCCTGACGACAAAGGGTAAATTTCGTGATTTTGAAATGAAATTGCTTCGTAAAGATGGACACCTTATTGATTTTAATTTGTCAGCAGCATTGCTAAAAGATGAAAATGGAGTTGTGATTGGAACACTTGGTATATTCAGGGATATTACAGAAAAAAAACGACTTGAAGAACAGATTCGTCAAACTGCTAAAATGAAAGCCATTAGTATATTTGCTGGTGGAACCGCTCATAATTTCAACAATTTACTTATGGCTATTCAAGGTTATACCTCTTTAATGTTGCTCGATTGTCCAGCCGATCACCGGAACCATCATTTACTCAAACAAATTGAAAGGCATATTCAACAAGGTGCTAAATTAACACGACGTTTAATTGAATATGCAGGATATGTTAAATTCAGTATGAATCGGTTTGATTTACATTTGATTATAAAGCGATCCTGTGAGCTTTTTTTTGAATCCAACCCAACCATACATATCTTACAAAAATTATCGGCAAATCAATTTTATACTCATGGTGATGCAGAACAACTCAAAGAAGTTCTGTTAAATATTTTTACGAACGCGGCTGAAGCGATGAATTTTCAAGGTGAACTATTTATAAGTACCAGCACTGTAGAACAACATGTCCTTGTTGGTAAAATAGACCATATGAAAGCCGCAACTTATATCTGTATCTCAATTCAGGATATTGGTAAAGGAATGCGACCTGAAATCATAAGCTCAATTTTTGATCCTTTTTTCAGTACTAAAGAAGCTCATAAAGGCGCTGGATTAGGCCTTGCATCCGCATATGGAATCATTATGATGCACAACGGACATATTGAAGCATCCTCTGAACCCGGTAAAGGGGCAACATTTCAAATTTTTCTACCAGCCTGTGATTAAGGCATTAATTATTTTTAAGGTTATGATGATCAGTCTTGATATCCGTACCATGTCAATCGTTCTTGCTTTAATTGTTACAGCGTTAGGTCTGTCAATGATGAGCTATGCAGTGAGCCGTAAGGTTTATGCTGGTTTTGTCAAATGGACGATTGGGTACATTTTAATTGGATTAGGAGCATTACTGATTGGATTGCTTGATGTTTTACCGGAATTCCTTACAATAATCATGTCAATAATTCTTCTCATATTTTTTGTGACGGGCCTGAAGCACTTACACACCGAAATGCTTGAACATGAATTAAATAATGACAATGAAAAACTTGTTGAAAGCGAAGAAAGGTACCGGAATCTTATAGAAAATTCATTACAGGGGTTGATCATTTTTAATGATAATCCTCTGAGGATTAGTTTTGCCAGTAAACCCATGGAGTCTATTACAGGCTATTCAAAAAAAGAACTGGAAAATTTTCAATCGCAGCAACTTACAGAACTCATCCATCCAGATGATAGGAATATGCTTTTTGAAAATTTAAAAGGCCTGTTTTCAAACCAAGATATATCTTCTGTGCATGAATATCGAATCATTCATAAAACCAAAGGAGTACAATGGATTGAAACCTATAGTTTGCCTATCAGTCAAAAAGATTCTCTTGCCATACATACAGTTGTTTTAGATATAACAAAGCGTAAAGAAGCTCAAGAAGCCTTGAAAGAAAGAGAACGGCGTTTTCGTAATGTGTTGGAGGATATTAACCTAATTGGAATTATGCTAGACCCAAAAGGAAACATTACCTTTTGTAATAAATTTTTCCTTAATCTTACTGGACTTAAACAGGATGATGTGGTTGGCCAAAACTGGTTTGAAGAATTTTTACCGAATCCTGACAAAAGAATTTGCAACGAGCTGTTTTTAAAATCAATTGAAACTGGAACTATTGAGACACACTATGAGAATCAAATCTGTTTTCAAAATAACGAGCGTACTATTGCATGGAATAATACGCTCCATAAAGATAAGCACGGTAATGTCATTGAAGTCACCAGCATAGGTGAAGACATTACTGATCGTAAGGCTTCTGAACAGACTTTGCGTGAAAACGAATTTAACATGAGAACCATTTTGGATACGGTTCAAGCTGGAATTATGCTTATTGATACTCAGACCCATCAGATCATTGACATCAACATTGCCGGAGAAGAAATGATGGGATTGCCTAAAGAACAGATTCTTGGAATGACTTGCCATAATTTTGTCTGTCCAGCAAATGTATGTAGCTGCCCAATATTAGACCTTAATCAGACGATAGATAATTCAGAACGAATTCTTTTGTCCGTCAAAGGGAAACGAACGATCCTTAAATCTGTTGTCCCTTTGATTAGGAATAATCGTCGGTTACTTCTAGAAACATTTGTAGATATCACTGAGCGTAAAGAAAAAGAATTAGAACTTCAAAAATTTAAGCGTTCTGTTGAAAACAGCCCTCTTTCTATTGTGATAACCAACACAGAAGGTTTCATCGAATATGTGAATCCAGCCTTTTCTCAAATTACAGGTTACAGCAACGAGGAAGCTCTAGGGCAGAATCCAAGAATATTGAAATCAGGAATGCATAATGCCGAGTATTACAAAGAGTTATGGGAAACTATCACCGCAGGAAAAACGTGGCGCAGTGAAATGTGCAATCGTAAAAAAAATGGAATATTGTTCTGGGAACAGGCCAGTATATCGCCTGTCAGAAATCATAATGGAAATATTGTAAATTATGTAGCGATCAAGGAAGTGATAACAGATAGGAAAGAGTTGGAACAACTCAAAGAAGACGTGAATCGGATCATGCGTCATGATCTCACTCAACCTATTACCGCGATCATCGGCTATTCTAATCTTTTGCAATTAAAAGGAAATCTGAATGAAAGTCAGATCAATACAGTTAAAAAAATTGAAGAATCAGCCATCAGGATGACGAAAATGATAGATATGTCTCTGGATATGTTTAAGATGGAGACAGGGACATATAACTATCTCCCCCAAAAAATTGATAGCATAGCTGTTGTTTTACAAATTATAGAACATAACAGCTCCAAGTTATCCAAGAAACATCTTCATTCAACATTTTGGGTCAATGGACAGCCCGCGCAGCAGAATGAAACTTTGATGGTATGGTCTGAAGAAAGACTCTTGTACTCACTGCTTTCAAATTTAGTCACAAACGCTATTGATGCTTCTCCAGAAGGCGAGGGAATAAGTATAGATATATCGGATTCAGAATCCATTATCATTACTATCCGCAATAGAGGCGCTGTTCCAAAACCAATTCGAGACTATTTTTTTGAAAAATATAAGACCTATGGAAAAAAGAAAGGAACAGGGTTGGGAACATATTCGGCAAAATTATTGTCAAATGCAATGGATTATGCAATACGCATGGAAACATCAGATGAGGATGATTCAACCTGCATTAGCGTGTACATCCCAAAAGAAAGGCTGAAATAATTTTTTGTGAGGCAATTTTCAATTTTCCAATTTATTTTTTTAAAAAACTGTAATACTAAAGACAGGTTTTAATTTTTTTATTTAATATACAATAACAAGGAGAAACAAAAATGGTACGATGGTATGTTGTTTTAGCACTAATTGCGTTTAGTTTGTCATGTGTTTTTTTAGTATCGGCAGAGGAAGAAGGTGGACTTGTGAATGTAATTTCTGATCAGCTTAAAGTAACAGAAAAGCAAGCCCAAGGCGGAGCTACAGCATTATTGGATTTTGCAAAAACAAATATGTCGTCTGATGATTTTGACAAAGTCACGAAAGATGTTCCTGAACTTCTGAATTTAGTATCAGCCAAAACTGAGGCAGGAGATGCAAAACCAAAACAAGATATGGCGACTAATCTTTTAACTAAGGCAAATAGTGCTAACAATTTGTATCAATCTTTTAAAGGATTGGGTATGAAACCTGACATGGTCAAGCAATTTACACCCGTAGTTCTTTCTTATGCAAAAGAAAAAGGCAGTGAAACAACACTGAATATACTCCAAAAAGCATTAACAATTAAATAATCTCACATCTAAATCAGTGGAGGCTTACACGAATGAATAGTGATATCAAACATGAGCAGTTAAAAAAATGGATAAATGAAGTAGCTGAATTATGTCAGCCTGATCAAGTGCATTGGTGTGATGGTACTAAATCAGAATATGATCAACTGATGAATTTTGCAGTTCAACATCAAATGGCGACACCTTTGAAAAAACGTGCAAATAGTTTTTTATTTCGTTCGCATCCAAGTGATGTTGCCCGGCTTGAATCCCGTACATATATTAGCACTACAAATAAAGAGGATGCCGGTCCGACAAATATTTGGCTTGATCCTGTTGAATTAAAAAGTATCATGAGCAAGCTTTATACAGGCTGTATGCGTGGACGAACTTTGTATGTCATTCCTTTTTCTATGGGGCCTGTTCAGTCACCCATTGCTAAAATAGGCATCGAAATCACGGATAGTCCTTATGTTGTATGTAATATGCACATTATGACCCGCGTAGGTACTGAAGTGTTAAAAAAATTGGGAACGAACGGTGAATATATTCCCTGTCTTCATTCCATTGGTTCGCCATTATCCCCCGGACAAAAAGACTCAAGCTGGCCATGTGCACCTCTTGAGGATAAATATATTAGTCATTTCCCTGAAGAAAATTTAATCTGGTCTTATGGTTCAGGTTATGGCGGCAATGCCTTATTAGGCAAAAAATGTCTTGCGCTGCGGATTGCATCTGCCATGGCAAAACGTGAAGGGTGGATGGCTGAACACATGCTGATTCTTCGATTAACCAATCCTCAAGGTAAAATATTTCATATTGCAGCAGCATTCCCATCTGCTTGTGGGAAAACGAATTTAGCAATGCTTACCCCAGTAATACCCGGATGGAAAGCAGAATGTATTGGTGATGATATTGCTTGGATCAAACTCGCATCAGATGGAAAACCCTATGCCATTAATCCTGAATATGGCTTTTTCGGCGTAGCTCCGGGTACATCCTATGAATCCAATTCGTCTGCCATGGATAGCATAAAAGAAAATGTTATTTTTACAAACTGTGCACTTACAGATGATGGCGATATTTGGTGGGAAGGCATGGATGGTGAAGTTCCAAATCATGTAATTGACTGGAAAGGAAACGACTGGACACGAGGAAACAAAGAACCGGCTGCACATGCAAACGCACGTTTTACTGCACCTGCCCGACAATGTCCTGTGATTTGTCCAGATTGGGAAAAAGTTGAAGGTGTTCCCATTGACATTTTTATTTTTGGTGGGAGACGAGCCAGCGTTGTACCTTTAGTGCATGAAGCGTATAACTGGGATCACGGTGTGTTCTTAGGTGCAACTGCATCTTCAGAAACAACAGCAGCAAATATTGGTGCCGTAGGAAATTTAAGACGCGATCCTTTTGCAATGCAGCCATTTTGTGGATATAATATGGGTGATTATTTTCAGCATTGGTTAGATATGGGCGACAGAATGGGCAAAAATGCACCTAAAATTTTCTATGTAAACTGGTTCCGCAAAAATGCAGAAGGAAAATGGTTATGGCCCGGATTTGGTGATAACAGCCGCGTTTTAAAATGGATGTGTGAACGTGTTGAAGGAAAAACTGGTGCTGTTGAAACACCAATTGGGTATATGCCTAGACCTGAAGACCTTGATTTATCAGGATTAAATCTATCCCCAGAATTTTTAACAGAGCTTCTGAGGGTTGACCCAGTCGCATGGCAGACTGAAGCAGCAGATGTTGAAAAAAATCATTTCGTTAAATTTGGAAATCGTCTTCCCAAAAGGCTGACTCAACAATTAGATGCCTTAAAGAAACGATTAGGGGTATAGATTTTTTAGGTTTTAGTAAATTATATAGAGCTGGGCGAACCCTGTGTTCGCCCGAATCTTAAACAAAAAAATTGATCACTCTATGCAAAATCTAATGTCATCAGTGTATTTACCTGCGTTTCCAAGATTATTAATTGTATTTTTAATCATCATCATAGCTATTCGTAAACATTTACAATTAGGCCATGTATTTTTATTAGGAGCATGTTGTCTTGGTTCTTTCTTTTTTCTATCCCCTTGGGCTATTCTGAAAATTGCTTTAGCTTCATTGATAAAACCATCAACCGTTGCATTATTGTTCATTGTATCGTTTATTTTAATTTTTTCTCAGAGTTTAGAACAAAGCGGTCAAATGAAACGGCTGCTGGATCAATTTCAAGGTGTTGTAAAATACCCTTTTTTAAATCTCATTCTTTTTCCGGCGATTATTGGTTTGTTACCTATGCCCGGCGGAGCGTTTTTTTCAGCGCCAATGGTTTATAACTTAGGTGTAAAACGCAATTTCACATCTACAGAATTAAGTTATATCAATTATTGGTTTCGTCATATTTGGGAATACTGGTGGCCGCTGTATCCCGGTATTCTTTTAACGATTACAATTGGTGGCATAAATCTCTGGCGATATGCGTTTCATTTATTGCCATTTACCCTATTAGCTATCATTATTGGATATGGTTTTTTATACAAAAAATTAAATACCCAACACCTGAGTGAGCCAGTAAATTCAAAAGATACATTCAAAGATTTTATGATCAGCATTTTGCCCATTCTTATGGTGATTGTATTGGGTTTAGGATTTGGACTGTTATTTTCTTCAGAAAAATTTTTAAATCATTCTATAGGAAATGAGCTGGGATTAATTCTATCATTGATTATTGGATTAAGTTGGATTTGGATAGCCAATCGTATTCAAGTAACTGAAATTGTGTCAATGTTTATAAGCCGACATCATTATACCATGATCTACATGATTGCTGCGGTTTTTATTTTTAAGGGCATATTAGAACAAACCCATGCGATTGATCAGATCAACAAAGAATTAATTCAATTTCATATCCCACTAATGTTTATTACGATTTTACTGCCGTTTATGGTAGGTATGATGACGGGAATTACAGTTGCCTTTGTTGGTACTACCTTTCCAATTATTGTTGGGATGATTCATTCGCTTGGACAAGACCCTTTGATACTGAGTTATTTGATGTTAGGTTCTGTATCTGGGTTTATGGGTGTATTGTTGTCCCCACTGCACTTATGCTTAGTCATGTCCAATGAGTATTTTAAAACAACTTTAGGAAAAATATATCCGTATTTATGGATATCCTGTGGTATTATTTTCGTTGTCTGCACAACCTATTTTTATGTTTTACGTCTATTTTTAGGTGATTTGTCTCGTTTTTAATGGCATTGATCATCGCTGAGTCCAAACCAATATATGCAACAAGGGTGGCTTGCACCATATGCATCAAGCTAAGCATAAGTTCTTGATTTTCCTACTTGTTCCTACTTGTTCCCACGCTTTGCGTGGGAACGAGCATTTAAGCCTATCTCCTTAGCTTGATGCATATGTGGCTTGCCCTTGTTGCGTAAGCATATGAAGCTGATCACTAACTTATTTTAAGAACAATTTTAAAAATCTTAATTTTCCCCGATATGGTGCATATTTAATCGGATTATCTAGTAAAGTCGAACTCTTAAGAATAGACTTGAAATGACTAAACGTATCGAAACTTTTTTTCCCATGATATCCACCCATTCCACTGCTTCCCACTCCTCCAAAAGACATATTTGGATTAACAAGATGCACTATGGTGTCATTGATACATCCCCCCCCAAAAGAGGTTTTTTTAAGTACATCGTGTTGTGTTTTAATGCTTTCAGTAAACAGATATTGCGCTAAAGGTTTGGGTCTCTCATTTACAAAGTTTATAGCCTCAGCAATGTTTTCATATTCAATAACAGGAAGAATAGGCCCAAAAATTTCTTCCTGCATAACAGACATGTTTGTATCAACATCTGTGATAATTGTGGGTTCTATATAACGGTCTTTTTCATCATATTTTCCTCCAGTGTATATTTTACCATCTTTTAAATAAGGGATTAATTTTAAAAAATGATTTTGAGATACAATTCTGGGATAATCAGGACTTTTTTGTGGGTCTTCACCGTAAAAAGAGTTGATATAACTTTTCATTTTAGGAAGAAGATCATTTTTTATTGCTCGATTTACCAATAAATAATCAGGTGCAACACAGGTCTGACCGGCATTTAGAAATTTACCCCACATGATTCGTTTTGCTGCTACATCAAGTCGGGCGTCAGGTTCTACAATACAAGGCGTCTTTCCGCCTAATTCTAAGGTAATGGGGGTAAGGTGTCTGGACGCTGCATCCATAACAATTCTGCCCATAACCGGCCCTCCTGTAAAAAAGACGTAATCATACTTCTCCTTTAAAATAGCCTGATTTACTTCTTTGCCACCTAAAAAAGTATGAATATATGAGGATTCAAAGGTGTTTTTAATAATTTTTTCTATTACCTGAGCGGTATTTTCTGATATTTCTGATGGTTTAAGAATAACACAGTTACCTGCTGAAATAGCTCCAATCAAAGGAGCCATCAACAATTGAAATGGATAATTCCAAGGTGACATAATCAGAGTAACTCCAAAAGGTTCTGACAGAACAAAACTTTTTGAAAACAACAACGTGGTTGGTGTTTTTACCTGTTTTATTGAACTCCATGATTTAAGGTGTTGAATATGCAGACGGATTTCTTCCAGAATAATTCCAATTTCAGTAGCATATACTTCAAACTCAGATTTTCTAAGGTCTATGTTTAAAGCCTGAGCTATTTCCTTTTCAGAAGATTTAATTGATTTTTGGAGCCTTTTTAACATTTCTAATCTGAAAGAAACGTTTTTGGTCTTATGTGTGAAAAAAAATTCTCTCTGTTTTTTTACGATTTCAGGTATAGTAATGATATCTGTATCCATTGATTTATTCCTTTCTTTATTTTACTACTCGGTCATAAGTTTTTCAGGAGTATAGGCATACTTCAGCGTCTTTTCAAGAAAAATTGTATATAGTTGTCAGGAATGTTTATTCTGGATTCAAACGCCAAACATAAATATCTTTGGCAATTTCTTTATCCAATGCGAGTTCTGTATTTTCAAATTTAATACAAAATGCCGGTCGTGTTCGATGTACAGTAACAATAACACCGGGATTCAGTCCAAAGGAAATAAGCTGATGTAAATTGGAATGATTCACGGGTTTTATATAAGTGATTTTACCTTGTTCACTGGATTTTAATTCGCTTAAACTAACAACTTTGCTATTGACTGATTGAATTCTTTTGAAGCAGCATTTTCCTTTAGGAATACATTTTCCATCCGGACAATATTCCGGATGTCCAAGTAAAGTACAAATAGCTTCCTCGACTTCAGATAATAAACTATGCTCCACTTTGCAGGCAACTTCTTCCATGTCGCTTTTTTTTAATTTGAGAATACTACTCATCAGAACTTCAGCTAACCTATGACGCCGAATAATTTTTTCAGCAAGGGCTTTACCTTTTTCTGTAAATAAAATTTTATCTCTATTTTTTACTATTACTCCTTCCTCTTCTAATTTCAGCAAATCTTCATCCATAAATTCAATACTGCAATCTTTTCTCACATCGTCAATACAATAGCATTTACTTTCACTGGCACGCCAAATAGACTCAATAATTTCTTCCTGCATTTCACTCAGCATATTATACTAATCTCCTTTTTAATTCCTCAATTAAAAACTACCATGAAGAAATCTAACTATATAGAAACAGCCTGCAGAAACTAAAGCTGAAAATGGAATTGTTATAACCCATGACCAAATAATTCTATGGGTTACTCCCCATTTAATTCCGCTTAAATTTGTCGTAGCCCCAACTCCGATTATCGCCCCTGTAATGGTATGCGTTGTTGATACAGGTATACCCATAAATGTGGCTAAAAATAAAGTAAATGCTCCGGCTGTTTCAGCGCAAAAACCACCTACGGGTTTTAATTTTGTAATCTTCATACCCATGGTCTTAACAATCCGCCAGCCACCCATAGCTGTGCCAATACCCATAGCAGCATGACAGGAAACTATTATCCATAACGTTTTGAAATCAAATAAAGACAACTTTACGTTTGAATCGATAATTCCGGCAGATACTAACAGAGCAATAATAATTCCCATTGTTTTTTGAGCATCGTTTCCCCCATGTCCTAAAGAATATAACGCTGCAGAAAATAATTGTCCTTTTCTAAATAATTTATCAATCACACTAGGATTCCATTTTCTAAATATCCAAAAAATAATAACCATATTAATGAATCCGATAACTAACCCAATAAAAGGGGCAAGAGGAATAAACTTAACTGTAGCAATAATTTTGTCCCAGCGAATAACAGACCATCCCGCATGGGCAATGCCAGCTCCGGTAAGCCCGCCGATCAATGCATGAGAAGAACTTGTAGGTAGCCCCCACCACCATGTGAGCAAATCCCAAACGATAGCTCCGATTAACCCACTTAAAACCACATAGATAAACGCGGGATCATTTGATGTTATCTTAACAATCTTTGAGATCGTATCAGCTACTTTAGGTGAAAATATAAACATTGCTATAAAATTAAAAAACGCTGCCCACCAGACAGCCATTCTAGGTGAAAGTACTCTTGTTGAAACCACAGTGGCTATTGAATTTGCTGCATCATGAAAACCATTAATAACATCAAATGATAGAGCAATTAATGTTGTAAAAATAACTACAAGCCATATTGGATCCATATGTTACAATCCTTTAAAATTATTTTCGTACAGGCAAATGCAAATTTAGTCTTATTTTTGACGACATCTTTTCGCAGGCGTTTAGTTTTCTTTTAATACAATATTCACAATACTATCAGAAATCGTAAAACATGTATCTAAAGCCCTTTCAATATCTTTATAAATATCTCTAAGCTTTAAAACGGATAATGCGTCGTATTCTCCTGAGAACAGATTCTCCATGGCTCTATACAGGATTTCATCCCCATGGGATTCAATCTCTTTCATTCGATAATTACTCTCAGTAATCTCCTTAACTTGATTCACTTTTTTCAAAAGTCCAACGATATGCTTTAATTCATCGGTCGCTTTGACAAGCGTTTCAGACTGTTTTTTGATGCTGTCCGTAAACGTATCAATTCTATAAGCCTTTAAATTATAACATGCATTGATAATTTTTTTGTTAATTCGATTTAACTGGGCATCAACAACCTGAATATCTTCTCTATCAATTGGCGTTATAAATGTAGAGTTTAAGGTTGTAATGGTTTGTTTAGAAATATTATTGCTTTTATGTTTATATGTTTTTGCCTGAATAATTCTATCCTCATTCAGACCATGATGCGCAATGTCAAAAAAAAGCTTAGCACTATCACTGCAAACTTGAGCGCTTTCCTCGAAATAATCAAAAAATATTTTGTTCTTCGGGGGGAGTATTTTACTAAAAATATTTGATAACACAATCTTTCTCCTTTAAATGATTTGGGCTATTACTTACTTCACATCTTCCTCTTCCTCTTCAAGATCAATTTCTTCAATGTCAATATCTGTAAAGCCAAAATGCGCCATAGCTGCTTCTATTGCCGGTACAAAATAGATATCATTACGTCTATCCAACGGGTCTTGAGGATTAATCTGTTCATCAAGATTATTCGAAATTAATCTTTCCATAACTTGCGAAGACCTCTGCAATTCTCCTTTTTCTCTAAATGAATCAGATGTTGTATCTAAATCGAATACTAAAAATTTCATTCGTTTGATTTCTTTGAGTGTACGATCATAAAATTCTATTTCAATGGTTACTGAATACTGATCGACCCATTTTACATCAATTTTGATGCCCCAAATCAACTCCCCACGTCTGATTTCAATAATTGAATCAATGCCAATAAATTCAAGAATTTGATCATATCGGGCTTCTTCTTCCATACTATTCTCCTTTTGTTAGATAATATTAGATTCCAAACCTAGCTGAGATGGCAACCCATTCTTGCTCTTCGCATAGGTCAATAATATCCAAGTGTTGGTGTTTCATTTCATTTAGGATAAGTTCTTTTTTATCTTGAATAATTCCAGAAACAATTACAATCGCATTCTTACATAAAACTGTTTTGATAGATTTGAGTAAAATAAGAATGGGTTCATGTAAAATATTGGCTACGACAATATCGTATTGCATAGAAATCGGGCGGATCATATCTCCTACCCATAGATAAAAACAATCTTTGGGAATCTTATTCAATACTAAATTGTTTTCTGCAATCGTAATTGCCATTGGATCAATATCTACTCCGTGAACCTGTGCAGCACCGAGTTTTGCTGCTGCAATCATTAAAATTCCTGATCCAGTACCGATATCAAGCAGCCGGTCGCCAGCCTTTACGTATTTTTCAATCATTTGAACACAAAGCATTGTTGTTGCATGAGTTCCGGTACCAAAAGCCATTCCCGGATCAATTTCAACTACGATGTCATTGGGTTGTTGGGTATAATCACACCACGTTGGCTTTACTACAATGAATTTTGAAATTTTTTGAGGGAAAAAATAAGATTTCCATGATTCAGCCCAATTGGCTTCATCAATTATTTTGTATTCGAGTTGAAACGTGAATGGATGCTCACGCTTCAGTTGTTCTAACCTATAATTTAAGGCATCTTTAAGCTGAATGGCTTGTTCACTGTTTGGAAAAAATCCAGTAACCGAATTCAGATTGGGCTGATGAATATCATGATCAGCCCAATCTACTTCCTTATCCCAATTTGGCTGTTCAATGATTACCCCTTTAATGCCCAACTCATCAAAAATATTTGCAATTAAATCTTCAGTAGTTTCACTTAAATCAGGTGTAAATGTAACTTTTGCTTCAATCCATTTCATATTCACCACTGTGCCTATGGGTTGACTTTTTGTATCATCACGATTATGATTTTTTAATTACATATCTCATGAAATACATTCACAGGTCAACAGGATTGTTGGCTATAGTAAAGGAAGAAACGTATATGAAGCCATTTATTCGGATTGGAGCTTTGATCTCAGGTACGGGTACCAATCTTCAAGCCATTATTGATTCGTTTAATAGCGGAAAAATTCAAGGAAAGGTCATTTTTGTAGGTTCTGATAATGCGCAAGCGAAAGGATTAACAAGAGCGGAAACGATTGGGATACCAACGTTTGTCGTTGACTATAACAGGATTATACAGGAGTATAAAAATTATTCCGAACAAGCTCAGCTTCCCAATGATTTTGTTTTGGAAGATGCTTTTGCCAAACAATCTATCTATCCAAAAAGCACCCCCCGTGAAAAGATTGAATTTTTTTTAAAAACAAGAGCGATAGCTGAATGTAATCTTCTCAAGCATATGAATTCATATTCGTATGATTTGATCGTATTGGCTGGTTTTATGCGAAAGTTATCTCCATATTTTATAGACCATATCAATTCAGCTTCTGCAATTCCAAGGATCATGAACATTCACCCGGCTCTTCTCCCTGCATTTCCGGGGACAGACGGATATGGGGATACCTATCGATATGGATGCAAAATTGCCGGATGCACAGTTCATTTTGTAGATTATGGTGAAGATTCCGGCCCGATTATCGCCCAGCGTGCTTTTCCCATTCTTGAAACCGATACGCTTGATTCTGTGAAAACAAAAGGATTACAACTCGAATGGGAATTATATGCTGAATGCATTCGGCTTTTTTCTGAAAATCGTATTCAACTCGTTCAGAAAACCCATGAAAAGGATCGAAAATCTGTAATTATCATCTAAACCTGTACATCATTTACTCATGAGTTTTCCAAATGGGTTATGGAATGGAGCTTTGCTTGATGAACCCGTAGGTGATCCAGTATTCTTTTGAGCTGTTTTGGGGCTTGTTTTTGGAATAGCTGATGCCGCTGCTTGTCTATTCGTAGGCTCTCTTTTAGACATCTCTTTTCTCATAGACAGCGAAATTCGATTTCTATCCAAATCCACCTCCAATACCTTGACAGTAACTTTCTGTTGGACTTTGACAACAGCGCTTGCATCAGATACAAATCCATCAGAAAGCTCACTGATATGTACAAGTCCATCCTGATGCACACCAATATCCACAAATGCACCAAAGGCAGTAATATTCGTAACAATCCCCGGTAATGTCATACCCGGTTTAAGGTCTTGGATGGTTAATACATGTTCTGAAAATGTTACTGTTTCAAATTCTTTTCTTGGGTCTCTGCCGGGTTTTGCAAGTTCAGAAAGAATATCTTGTAAGGTTGGCAGTCCGACTTTTTCATTGACGTATTGATGGATGTTAATTTGCTCTCTTAAGTTTGATTTTTTCATTAAATCGATCACAGAGCAATGTAAATCATTTGCCATGGTATAAACAATATCATAGCTTTCGGGATGTACCGCACTTGAATCAAGCGGGTTATCACTATTTGAAATTCGCAGAAAACCAGCGCATTGTTCAAATGCTTTTTTCCCTAAACGGGTTACTTTTTTAAGTTGGTCGCGAGATCCAAACGCTCCGTTTTCATTGCGATATGAAATAATATTTTGCGCAAGCTGAGGGCCTAGTCCAGACACATAAGTCAGTAATTCTACGCTTGCACGATTTAACTCCACACCAACTTGATTGACGCAACTCACCACAATATCATCTAAGGATTCTTTTAAAGCGGTTTGGTCCACATCATGTTGATATTGACCCACACCAATGGATTTCGGATCGATTTTAACCAATTCAGACAACGGATCCATCAGACGCCTGCCAATAGATACAGAACCTCGAACAGTTAAATCCAAATCCGGGAATTCTTTTCTCGCAGTTTCAGATGCGGAATAAATGGATGCTCCACTTTCATTTACAATAATGATAGGTAATTGGGCATATTCTGGTTTTGTTGTGATTACTTTTTTAACAAACGCCTCAGTTTCACGGCCAGCCGTCCCATTTCCAATTGCAATGGCTTCAATTTGATATTGAGCACACAACTGTAGGATTGTTTTTGCAGCGTCAATTCTTTGATTATCCGATGCATGTGGGAATATGGTGCAATGGGAAATTAATTTGCCTTCCCGATTGAGACAAACTACTTTACATCCTGTTCGAAATCCCGGATCAATTCCCATGACGTTTTTAGATCCAAGAGGCGGTGAAAGCAGGAGTTGCCGTAAATTATCCTGAAATATGGCAATCGCTTCTTTATCTGCCCGATCCTTGATCATTACACGCATTTCTGTTTCAAGAGATCGAGAAAGCAGACGTTTGTAGGCATCATTCAAAGCCATGTTAACCTGCTGTGCGCATTCATTTGTATGTTTGATAAATTGTATTTTTAATAAAGCAATCGCATCTTCTTCAGACGGTAATATGCTTAGATTGAGAATATCTTCTTTCTCGCCCCGTCTCATCGCAAGAATTCGGTGGGATGGAGCGGTGTTCGCTAATTCTTCCCAATTGTAATAATCTTTGTATTTGATTCCCTCGGCTTCCATGCCTTTGGATACCGTTGTTTTGATGACAGCTTTGTCTATAAACAACTGACGTAAACACTTTCGCGCATCCTGATTTTCATTCATCATTTCAGCAAGAATGTCTCTTGCGCCAGCCAACGCATCTTCTATAGTATCTACGCCTTTTTCTGGACAAACAAAAGCGGCGGCCAGTTCATGTGGAGATGCAGAGGTTTGTTCAAAAATTTCCAAGGCCAACGGCTCAAGCCCTTTTTCTTTTGCAATAGACGCTCGGGTTTTACGTTTTGGACGGAACGGCAGATAAATATCTTCAAGCTCAGCAAGGGTTTGGGCTTGTAAAATTTTCATATTTAATTCATCTGTCAGATGACCATGCTGTTCTAATGATTTCAGAATAGCTTGACGCCGTTCATCCATGTCTTTGAGTTGTTTTAACCGGTCTCGGATAGCCGTAATGGCTACTTCATCTAAACTCCCTGTAAGTTCTTTTCGGTATCTCGCAATAAAAGGTATGGTGGCGCCTTGGTCAAGTAGCAGAGCAACTGCAGTTACTTGTTGAAGACCTAAATTTAATTCATTAGAAACGATGAGATAATTTGGATCCAAATTCATATTAGAATATCCTTAAAAAAACTAATAAAATAACACGATCAAAAATGTAACAGGCATCTATCTTTCCAAAAAAAAAATGTCAAGTGTACAATAAAATAATAAATCACAAACGCCAAGTTTTCATTGAATTTTAAAAAAAAATTCGTTATCCGTTGAATAATGTGTTTTGTCAACTCATCGTCATTTTTATTTAATGTTGGATTATCGTATTTTTGGGAGGTTGAATCATGTTTACAGGATGTTACACAGCGTTAATCACCCCTTTTATCAATGGTCATGTTGATGAACAAGGATTAAATCGATTGATTGAGTTCCAACTTCAACATGGTATTTCTGGTATTCTTGCTGCTGGAACAACGGGTGAGAGTCCTACATTGTCATGGGAAGAACATTATAAGGTGATTGAATGTGTAGCCAATAAAACCAAGGAAGCCCAAAGTCTATGTATTGCAGGTACGGGAAGCAATAATACAGAAGAAGCATTGATCGCTACAAAAAATGCCGTTGAAATGGGTGCTAATGCAGTACTGCTAGTTGATCCCTATTACAATGGCCCTAGCTCACTTGAAATTCGTCGTGAATATGTTCAACCCATTGCTCAAGCTTTTCCAGAAACGACCGTGATTCCTTATATCATTCCCGGACGTACAGGAACGCAACTCCTTCCTGAAGACCTTGCCATTGCGTTTCAAAAGTATCCAAATGTAAACACGGTGAAAGAATCTACTGGAAATTTAGAAAACATGAAACGAATTCGTGCATGTTGTGGACAAAATTTTTCAATAATTTCAGGCGATGATGGGATGGTTTATGAAATGATGTGTCACAAAGAAATAAATGCATCAGGAGCTATTTCGGTCGTTTCAAATATTATTCCTAAAGCCTTCTCAGATATGATACAGCATCTATTGAATGGAGAACAAGATCAAGCCCAGACAATACATGACAAAATCAAGCCATTATTTAGTATTGTTACTGTAACCACCAAACAAGAGACTGCTTTTGGAACAGTCCTATGTAAGGCTCGAAATCCTCTTGGAATCAAAACAGTCATGGCAGTATTAGGTCTCCCCTCTGGAATTTGTAGAAAACCATTGGGTAAAATGACCTATGAAGGCATCCACTATGTAATCGATTTAGTCCTTCAGATGAATACTAAGTATCCTGAAATTCTTTTGCCATTAGCTGAATTCTTCAATATTGATATTCATGAACGGCTTTCTAATCTCAAGTATAGGGAAGGCCTTTATTATACATCTTCATATGCAAGTGATTAATATCTGAGATAAATAGTGTCATGCTGGAATAAAATTTAAGGGTTTTTGTTCATTCATGGTTATGGCATTTTCCGGACAAATAATAGCACATTGACCACATCCAAGGCATTTGTTCGTATTGACTTCAGCAATCTTGTCAGCATTCAAGGTGATTGCTTTAAACCAGCAGCGGTCTTCACATGATCCACATCCAATACATGTACTGGTATTAATTTGGGGAACGTAGCGGCTTGGATCACACAATTGAATACGGTCTGAGATCAACAGGGAAAAAGATTGACAACAACAGCCGCAGCAATTGCATATAAACGGTCCAATATCCGATTTGTTCATTGTTACATGAACCAGTCCTGCTTTTTCAGTTTGTTCGATAATCGTTAAAGCTTCTTCTTTGCTGAGTTCCCGTCCAGATTGCCGCTCAATGGTATATTCAGCACCACGATTGATTTGCAGGCACACTTCTAAAGGCGCATTGCAACGACGCATTGATAGACGGCAAGTGCAGTTTGTTACAGCGATTTTATCTGCTTTTTCAATAACTTGTCGAATATTTTCGGGGGACAGAATCTGGACATTTCCAATTTCAAGTGATTTTTCTATTGGAATGACACGGGTAAAGGGTTTTGGCATAAATTGAGCTATCAATGGCGCCAGTTTTGGCCATTCTTCTTTCATATAACTCCGCCATAAATCATAAAATGCTGGTGTTGCATCAGGCCACACAAGACTTGCATCGTGAAATTGAACAAGATGGGCTGGCCCTCGCCATACTATTTGATCTTTCGATGTTTTTTTAAACACCACTCCTTTTCGAAACATATCTTCAAGGTCTGTTTGAATTGCTGTCTGGTCTCGTCCTGTTTTTTGAGCAAGCTGCATGACGGTTCCGGGTAAGGAAATTAATAATTCTGCCTTGGATTCATCGATTATACATTTTAAGATTTCAGGAAGATAAACTGAATCTTTGTGAAACATCATTTCTGCAAATTTTTTGTATGGATTGATCTGGGGCATGATAGTCTCCTTTGTGTTAAGAAATTCAACGTTTTTTGTTAAAAATTACTGATACGAAATTTAAGCCGGGTGTAGCGTTTTAGAATTGTATTATTTTTAATGCCTATAGCAAGCGCTTTTTTGGTACCCACAATCACTGCAAGTTTTTTAGCTCGAGTAACTGCTGTATAAATCAGGTTACGTTGCAGAAGGACATAATGCTGAGTATGAATGGGAATAATCACAGCCGGGAATTCTGAACCCTGCGCTTTGTGTACAGATACTGCGTATGCAAGAACAATTTCATCAAAGTCTGCATAATCATAGATAATTTGTCTGTTATCAAACGTAATGCAAAGTTCATGATCTTCGGGATTAATTGCGGTGATTCTCCCAATATCGCCATTATACACTTCTTTATCGTAATTATTTCGAATTTGCATAACTTTATCATTGATCCGAAACTGACGACTTCCACGTTCAATGGCCATCCCGTCCGGATTCAAAATTTTTTGAAGTTCGCTATTCAAATTGATTGTACCAATCAACCCTTTATTCATTGGAGTTAACACTTGGATATCATCAATCGGGTTAAAAGAAAAGCGTTTCGGAATACGATTTTTCATTAATTCTATAATAGCATGAAGAATCTCTTCGGGTTCTTTTTTTTCAATAAAATAAAAATCAGACTGCATATCTGACGGAGGTACAGATAAATCAGGAATGATTCCATTATTGATTTTATGAGCATTGACAATAATTCGACTGTTGCTAGCCTGACGAAATATATGATCTAACTCGATCACTGGCAACATGTCAGATTCAATCATATCTTTTAAAACATTTCCCGGACCGACTGAAGGTAATTGATGCATATCTCCAACAAAAATGAGTGTGGATTCAAGTGGAACGGCTTTTAATAAATAATACATTAAAAAAATATCAATCATTGAAGATTCATCAATAATCAACACATCACAATCTAACGGGTTGTCCTCATCTTTTTGAAATCCTTTTTTCGCAATACTGTATTCTAACAAACGATGAATCGTTTTGGCTTCTGCACCCGTAGCTTCACTCATGCGTTTGGCAGCTCTTCCAGTGGGGGCAGCTAATAAAATTTTTGCATGAATTGCCATAAAAATTTCTAACATACCCTTGATAATAGTTGTTTTACCAGTACCCGGCTTACCATTCACAATGGTAATTTTTTTACTAATAGCATTCTGAATGGCTTCACTTTGTTTTTGAGCTAACTGGATATTGAGTTTGTCCTGAAGCCAGCTTATTGCTTTATCTGTCTGAATAGGTCGAATTGTTTTGGGAGATTGAATAACCTGATGAATTCTTTCAGCGATTTTGGTTTCACAAAAAAAGAAGGAGGCGAGATAAACGGCTTTGGAATTAACATGAACATTCTCCATACTTTCAGTGAACTCTTCAATGATTAGTTTTTTTTCAACGACAAGATCCGTTATTCCTTTTTCTATGCCTTCCTGATCCACTTCTAATATCTCTATGGATTTAGATATCAGCATTTCATACGGGAAAAATACATGGCCTTCATCTGA
>PDZT01000041.1 GCA_002753105.1 Deltaproteobacteria bacterium YD0425bin50
GTCTTAACTAGTCGAATTCTTAATCAAATTGGGGAAACGAGGTAGTCTTATTTTAAAAAATGATGCTATTGTACGGGTGAATCCAATCGGCGGCGGATCCGCTCTTGACACTACAGGCGCTGGTGATTTATGGGCTTCTGGTTTCTTTTATGGCCTACTGAACGATCTCCCTTTGGAAACCTGCGGTGAAATTGCATCTGCATGTGGGTATGAAGTCTGTCAAGTCGAAGGTGCAACGATTCCAAAAGAAGGCTGGATAAGAATAAAAGAACGCATTTCGCAAAAGTAACAATGGGTAATAGGGTAATTTATAATTCGTAATTCATTGAAAGAAAGGATGACTATGGCAAGAGTAAAATTGGCTAGAAAAAAAGAATTAAAGCAACCTGATGAGTTTATTAGTTTAAGCACACGCATGATCAATTATGCTTTAAAATATAAGGTTCAGTTTTCTTATGTGGTTGCCGGGATTTTTTCTATTGTGATTATTGCATCACTGCTTACTTATTATTTCCAAAAAAGAGAAAAGACCGCTTTAGAATTACTTGGGAAAATTGAATCAAAACTTCAAGGCAAAGATCCACAAGTCAAAGAACTAGATAAAGAAGTCGAAGAACAGTTAGACACTCTTGTGAATCAATATGGCGGAACACAAGCTGGCAAATTTGGCACTTTTAAATATGCCACTGTATGCTATCAACATGGAAAGTATGATCAGAGTATCACGTATTTTAAAAAAGCATTAGATGCTTTTTACGGCGATCCCTTGCTCGAACCTATTATTCTCAACAGTTTGGGCTATGCGTTTGAAATGAAAAAAGACTATGTGACTGCTATGGACTATTTTGATCAAGTTACCAAAGGCGATAGTAATCTGGTCAAAGATGAAGCCATGTTTCATATGGGGTTGATTTATAAAATTACGGAAAAACCTGACAAGCAAAAAGAAATATTTAATAAACTTATTGCGGATTTTTCAACGTCACTATTTGCTGATATTGCAAGAGATTATGTATATCAGGTCAATTAGGATGTTAGATTTAGGGATTTATTCCTGATTGATAAAAAAAACGGCCTTGATCTTCGTTTCGGTCACAATGTAGGGGCGATGCTTGTCATCGCCCTTTTGGAGGGCGAACACAAGGTTCGCCCCCTACAATTCTATCACGGCAACGAATAATGTCTGGCCGAAACGAAAATGTTCGAATCGAAAATCGAAAATCGAAAATACTTATGATTCAGACAGAATAATTTTACGTTCCTCATCTGAATCAGCGTATTTTAATGCAGTCTCCTTGAATTCATTTTCTGCATGAAGAAAAGCGCTAACAATATCGGGATCAAAATGTGATCCTTTACCTTCAATAATAATTTTTTTGGCTTGTGTATGTGAAAAAGCGGGTTTATATACGCGTTTACTTACAAGCGCATCATACACATCTACCACAGCCATAATTCGTCCAGATAGAGGAATGGCTTCGCCTTTTATGCCGCGCGGATAACCCGAACCATCCCATTTTTCATGGTGGGTATAGGCAATCTCACGCGCGAACCTTAAAAATGAATTTTTGCCTAAAATTTTCTCCGCGTTTCGAATGGCCTCATATCCATAAATCGTATGCTTTTTCATTTCTTCAAATTCTTTATCAGTCAGTTTTCCCGGTTTTTGCAGAATACGGTCTGGGACTCCTACCTTACCGATATCGTGTAATGGCGCTGATTTTTTCAGCATTTCTACTGTTTCATTCGTTAAAATGGTAAAGTATTTTGTATTGGTGATGAGTTGTTTTGCTAAAACACCCACAAGGTGTTGGGTACGAATAATATGCCGTCCGGTTTCAGAATCTCTCGCTTCTGCAAGTGAAGCAAGGCTTAAGATCGTTGCATCCTGAGTTAATATCAGCTCTTTTGTGCGTTCATTGACTTTTTCTTCAAGAATCGTATTTTGGAATTGAAGTTTTCTTTTGGCTTCTCTGAGTTCAAGATGCGTTTTCACCCTGACCTGAACAACAGATGGAATAACAGGCTTAGTCAGATAATCTACAGCGCCAAGACTCAACCCTTTGGTTTCACTTTCTTCTTCATCCATAGAAGTAATGAAAATAACAGGAATATCCACAGTTCGTTCGTTTAATTTTAACTGCTTCATCACTTCATATCCATCCATTTCTGGCATAACAATATCCAATAAAATAAGATCAACCAAATGAGTATTGACCATGGTAAGACATTCGGTGCCTGTTTTTGCAAAACACAATCGATACTCAGGGTTCAATATTTCACCTAATACTCGGATATTCGTTATACTATCATCCACAATTAATATCGTTTTTTCATGCTGAACTGTTGGGTTTATATCATCTCCTAAAGAAATTCCCAACATATCAAATAGATGCAATACTATTTTTTCCGATTCATCATATCTCTGGTTGCTGATTTGCTTTGCAAGCTGCGTTATTTCACGTTGGAAATGATTTCCTAACAGTTGTTGTATGCCAATCCATTGATCTGTCAGTATAATATTTTTTTGTTTTATGTCATCAACAAGTTGCAGCATCAATGGTTTTACGGATTCTATAGTATCTGTATCAAACGTTAGATTTTTCTGTAAAAAATCAGATTCTTCATTGGGTTGTTCTAAAGAATTAATGGACTTCCGAACCACTGCTAATTCAGAAACAAATCTGGAAAATAGTTCTTTTAAATCATTGTGGTTTTCTTTAATCCCTTTTTCAAGATCAATTAGAGCAACATGGAGATGTATCGCAGATATATTTCCTGTTTCACCTTTGAGTCTATGCACCAGTTGTTGAGCAAGCTGTTTATCCTGTTTTTCAAAAAGGAGATCATGAAGCTGATGTTCAATTTCTTCATTTACCTGAATAAAATGAAACAACAGTTTTTTAAGGAGTGATTGATTCCCTTTAATTCTTTTATACGCAGAAGCTAAATCAAATCCTTCAAGCGATGTAGGCAAGATATCAACTGTGACTGATTTATCAGTTGATTGAACAGACTTGGTTGGTTTTACCCAATGTGATAAAATTGAAAAAAATTGTGATGTATCAATGGGCTTCATAAGATAATCATTCATACCGATTTCAAGACATTTTTCTCGATCTTCCTTCAATGCATGAGCTGTCATTGCAATAATGGGTATGTCTCGATTGAACAGCTTATGCCGGATGATACTTGTTGCCTCAAAGCCATCCATTTTGGGCATTTGTAAATCCATTAAAATAGCATCATAGGATGTTCGTTTTACAGCCTCAACTGCTTCTTCTCCATTATTAGCGGTTTCAACAATAATACCCACACTTTCAAGTAGTTCAGTTGCAACCTGAAGATTAATCAGACTATCTTCCACCAACAGAATACGAGCACCTTGAAAATGTTGTTTATACAATTCCTCGTAAGTAATCATCGTATTCATATATTCTATAGGCTTTTTACGGTCTTCACCAAAAAGCATGGTAATCACTTTAAACAGCGTTGATTTCTTGATTGGTTTTGTTAAAAAAGATTCAATTCCGATCTGTTCAGCTTCTTTTAAGGCTTCTTCCTGTCCAAACGCTGTCATCATGATGATTGGAATTTGTGAAGTTTTGGGATTCCCTTTTATTTGTTTGGATGCATTTAATCCATCGATTTCAGGCATACACCAATCCATGATGATAAAATCAATCTGAGAAGTCATATCTCCATTGTTTTCATTCATATTTGCTATTCGGTCTAGTGCTGCTTTGCCTGATTCAGCTACTTCTGTTGTAATACCAATTTGATTAAGAATTCGACTAGTTAAGACCCGGTTTAATTGATTGTCATCCACAACCAGTCCATGCAATGTGGGATAGGATTCATTATTCAAATCCGGTTGAATCTTTTTTGCATATTGACGTTCAAAGACCACCGTAAAAAAAAACGTTGTTCCTTGGCCTACTGTGCTTTCAACCCATATATTACCTTTCATGTTTTCAACAAGATGCTTACAAATGGAAAGACCTAATCCCGTGCCTTCATATTTACGTGTCGAGGAATCATCGACTTGTGAAAATGGCTGAAACAATTTTTGTATCTGCATCATATCTATACCCATACCTGTATCTTTTACTGAAAACAGAAGCGTTACCTTATCAACGCTTTTACTTTCTAAGTAAATATTAAGTACAATTTCACCTTTCTTTGTAAATTTAAAGGCATTTTGTATTAAATTGATTAAAATTTGTAACAACCGCAATGGATCACCAATTAAGGCATTAGGCAAATTATCTGTAATGGGTAAAATCAATTCAATTCCAGTTTCCGCAGCTTTGAGTGCAAATAAATCAGATACATTTTCAAGAAGTTCATCCATCTGAAACTCAATATGGTCAAGTTCCAATTTGCCAGCTTCAATTTTTGAAAAATCCAAAATATCATTAATAATTTGTAAAAGTGATCGTGATGAAATGCGAATTTTGTTTAAATAATCCCGTTGACGAGGAGTGATCTGGGTTTTTAAAACCAAATCGGTGAGACCAATAATTGCGTTCATCGGTGTACGTATTTCATGACTCATATTGGCTAAAAATTTACTTTTGGTTGATGCTGCTGATTCTGCAATTTCTTTTGCGATTTTTAATTCATGAGTGCGTTCATCAACCAATTCTTCTAAATGCGTTCTATGCTCAACCAATTCATTATTTATGGTTTTTAACTCATTGGCATAATTCTGGAACATATTTCTATAACTCAAAATGACAGGGATAACTGCGCTGAGTAAAAGTAAAAATACCAGTATGGACTTCAGAATATTTTTTGTTAAGAGATGCTTGACATAAGTGATATCATAATCAACACATGCCAAATAGAGCCTTCCGCTTGGAGAGAGTTCAGGGTATGCCACAGAACGAAAAGTGCCCCACTGATCAGAATAATAAACAAACATGGTTTGTTTATTGGCATAAGCAATGCGAAATGCATCTGGAATATCCTCATAAGGATAAAAATACCATGACTCTCGTTCCTTTAACTCTTCTTCAGTTACCGTCGGTGCACTAAAATAAAATTTAGTGTTTCGTTCAACAAGGGTATAGACATATTTGAACTCTGTTGCATTGGCAAAAGAACTCATAACAATGCGATTTTTCGTTTCTTCCTCTTTTGAAATTGAATGTTCATCAATAGCTCGGTCATGAAAATCAGATGCTAACATAAATTTGATGCTTTTTGCTGCCAGCATCAAATGCTGATCAATATCCATCATTATTCGTTGTTTTTCATTGTTGTATGACCAGAATACATATATAAAAACAGTTCCAGAATACATGACTATTGATAACAGAAAATAAATCCATTGTTTTTTACTAGTGATCATCTACATTACCTTTATCATTTACGGGTTAAATAGGAATTCCGAATTCCTATTCCACCTCCGGGAATTTCAAGGCTATCTGGTTAAACTTATATTCAATCTTTAAAAAAACATCCACCATATTAGGGTCGAAATGTGTACCTTTACCTTCTTTTATAATTTCTACAGCTTTTTGATGAGAAAAAGCGGGTTTATATACCCGTTTAGTTATAAGTGCATCATATACATCCGCTATGGCCATGATCCTTCCAGATATCGGTATATTTTCTCCTTTTAATCCTTCTGGATACCCAGAGCCGTCCCATTTTTCGTGATGAGAATAAGCAATCTCCCGTGCATATCTAAGAAAAGATTCTCCTCCAAGTTGTTTTTCACATGCCATAATGGCATGGCTACCGTAAATGGTATGTTTCTTCATTTCCTCAAATTCATCAGGAGTAAGTTTTCCGGGTTTTAAGAGAATATGATCTGGAATACCCACTTTACCAATATCGTGCAGTGGTGCGGATTTATAAAGGAGATCGATCGTCTTGTCATCTAAAAATATTTTTAATTGATCACACTTCCTTAAATGCTCAGTAAATATTTTGACATAATTTTGTGTCCGTTTAATATGTCTGCCCGTATCCAAGTCTCGGTATTCAGCTAATATTCCCATACTTTGAATGGCGATATTCTGAGCGATCAGCAGATCTCTAGTACGTTCTTTGACAAGTTCTTCAAGATTGTCGCGATACTGTTTTAATGTTAAATGATTCCTGACTCTAGCCAATACAATCGGCTGGCTTATCGGCTTTGTGATATAGTCAATGGCGCCGAGCTCAAATCCTTTAGTTTCATCTCCAACTTCAGACATTGCCGTAACAAAAATAACTGGGATATGGTGAGTACGTTCAGCGGCTTTAAGTCTTTTTAATACCTCATAACCATCCATATCTGGCATCATAATATCTAATAATATCAAATCCGGCAGGATTTTTTCCAAACGTTTCAACGCCTGCTCTCCACTTCTTGCGATAATGATTTCATAATACTCTTTAAGCGTATAAGCCAAAATATCGATATTCGCGTGTTCATCATCAACAATCAGTATTTTATATTTGTTATCTTTCATATCATATCATTCCTTTGATCACAATTTTTTTAAATTTTCGGTTAGCTCAAGCAAAATTTTCTGGGCTTCCTCAAAATAGTAATCATCTATAAACCGCTCAATTTGTGAAAGGAAGTCTTTAAATTGGCTTTGCTTTAAATGAGTTTGAATGGATTCTAATACTTCTTTGGATCGAAAATGGCCTTGTTCTAACAGTTCATTTAATTCGGTAAACAGCGGGGTTAATATTGTTAAATCAATTGGATTATCCGAAGAAGAAACTTCAGAATGGGGTGTGTCATTTGAATTTTCAAGAAATTCAGCAGATTCGTTGCTATCAGGACGGATTGGGAAAAGTACATCATTGAGCGCTTTTTCAAAATGGTCTAATTGCTTGGGTATGCTCTCAAGCTGATTTCCTTTGACACACAATTCAAGCTCTGCCGAGACCCTAGCCAAATGATTTGCTCCTAAATTTCCCGCCAATCCTTTCATCGTATGTGCAGTGCGTTTGATGAAGTCAAACTCATTTCGCTTCAATGCCTCATGCAGTTCAATTGACGTATTTTTGTATTTTTCATGAAGTCGTTTTAATAATTGGACATACAATTTTTTATTCCCGCCAATCCGTTTTAAAGCGGAAGTAGTATCAATCCACGGTAGATTTTCGGGAAGTTTAATTTCAAATTTCTCTTCTGAATTCTTTTTTGCTGTTTGAAATACCTCACGTTCACCCGGTTTTATCCACTTAATTAAAGCAGCAAAAAGCAGCTTTGGTTCAATGGGTTTGGTAACATAATCATTTAAACCGCTCTGAAAACATCTATCCCGCTCACTTTGCATAGCATGAGCTGTCATCGCAATAATCGGCAAATCCTTCATTTCAGAGGTATCTTTACGAATTTCCTGAGTCGCTGTATATCCATCCATGACAGGCATCTGAATATCCATTAATACTGCATCAAATGGTTTATTTTCTGCAAATGATTTTTTAATCTGATCAATTGCCTCTCTGCCATGATTGGCTATGGATACAAAAAATCCTTCGCTTTCTAATAATTCTCTGGCAACCAGTTGATTGATCTCATTATCTTCAACGAGTAAAACTTTAGCACATCTGATCTTGTTTAAAGACTCAATTTCTGAAACGATAGCTTCAACTGTTTTTTCCTTTTCCTGTAATTGTCTGCTCAATTTTACTGTAAATGTAAAAATACTGCCGCGGCCTGACTCACTATCCACTTCAATCTGCCCTCCCATGAGTTCCACTAATCGCTTGCATATCGCAAGTCCTAAACCTGTACCGCCATATTTTCGTGTAGTTGAAGTATCTGCCTGAGAAAAAGACTGGAATAATTTGACTTTTTGATCTGGAGTCATCCCAATACCTGTATCTTCTACAGAAAATTGAAGGAGTACTTCATTGGAATCCGCATATTCTTCCAGCAATTCAGTCTTAATGTAAACATGACCCGTATGGGTAAATTTCACCGCATTATTCGCCAAATTAATTAATATCTGACTTAACCGCAGAGAGTCTCCGATTAAAGCATGCGGCACATCTTTTTGAGTTTTAAAAAGCAGTTCAAGATTTTTTTCATCAGCTTTAATTTGGATCATATTAGCAATTGTATCCAAGGTCTCTGATAAATCGAAATCAATCGATTCTAACTCTAATTTTCCTGCTTCTATCTTAGAAAAATCAAGAATATCATTGATGATTCCAAGTAAAGTCTTAGCTGATGCACTGATCTTAGTTAAGTAATCATTCTGTTTAGTACTTAAATCGGTTTGAATACAAAGACTGGTTAAACCAATGATCGCATTCATTGGCGTTCTGATTTCATGGCTCATATTGGCTAAAAATGCACTTTTTGATTGCGTTGCGGCCTCTGCTGTCTCTTTAGCAATTTCCAATTGACTTTGTGTCTTTTTTAATTCTTCAAGAGTTTGCTGCAGGTCTTGAATGGTTTTGTTGAGTTCTAAGGTACGTTGTTCGACAGAATCTTCTAAGTGCTCCAAGAGGTTTTGGTAATTCTTTTTTGTACTCATCAGACTTTCTCCCATCTCGTTGAAAGCCTCAGCTAATTTCCCAACCTCGTCTTTTTGTTTTAAATATATCCGTTTTTCCAAATCGCCTTGTGCCATAGCCTGAATGGCATTGGATAATTTATAAATTGGATGGGTGAACGATTTCGCCACAAAAAAACCGAGTATGATGCCTACAAGCAAAACAATAGCAGAGCTTATGAGAATAGCATTTAATGTTTCACTTTTGCTCTGTTCTATGGTTTCAAAGTTTAACGCAGTGGAGATAATCCCTATGATTTGTTCTTCCTGATTTTTTAAAATATCATATGAAACAACATAAAGCTGTGAATTAATCCGTTGTTTTTTTTGAATGGGTGCTGTTGTTATCTCATGAAAATTTGAAATAGCGTCATTCCAAAGTCGATCTAGTGGATTTCCCTGATCATTCTGAAAGCTGCTGACAATATCTTTTTTATTATTCCATTGAACTGTGATTTCTGCTTTAATTTTTTCTTTTATAGCTTGCATCAGTTGCACATTGAACGGATAAGTAACAACGACTTCACCTAAAGTATCCACCGTCTCTAAATTAAGTATAGGAACGCTAATTTTTAGAGCAAGCCCTTCAGGATAAGCAAACAGATCGGATATTTTATTTAATTCCAAGGTTGCTGAAAGAATAGGGTCATCCGATTTCGTAAAAAAAGGCTCGGCAAATTTTTCTCCAGTATAACTCCGGGCAAGCAGATTTTTTTCTGGATCAAAAATTTCCACGATAGTCGTAAACCAGAGGTTTTGCTTATTGTTGAGAAATTCCTGAATAGATTCTGGGTGTAAATTTTCTTTGATTTCACGCATTTCTGATAATAATTCAGCAATATTTTCCGCTTGTTTTGTATAGCTGACAAGTAAACTTTTTGTTTCCTCTAAGGTCTGGATGCTTTTAGCATTAAGCTCTTTTTCCAATCGATTAAAGGTAATTTTCATATTAATAAACGTAGTGATGGCCATAGGTACAAATATGACCATCACTAATATTAAAACGAGCTTTATTCTAATGGATAACTGCATCTAAACCTTACTCAATCCATGTTTTTTCAAATCTGTAACCCGCCAGATCATGGAGTATCAAACCATGAACCTTCGTCTGAAATGCGACCAATTGCTTCACATGAGCTAAAGGAACCCAAGGTGCTTCTCTATGGATAATTTCCTGAGCCTTACCATATAACTTAGCCCTTTCATGTTGATCAGGAACCTGTTGAGCTTTGATCAAGATATCGTGCAGTTCAGCGTTTCTAAAAAATGAACTATTTAACGCATCTGGTTTCACAGCATTATCTTGATCTAACAGAGCATACAGGAAGCTATCCGGGTCACCGCTATCCCCTACCCAACCATCCAGAGCTATTTCATGTTCTCCAGCGCTCAGTTTCGCCAAATAATTTTCCCAGTCATAATAAACAAGTTTTACTTTTATTCCAACAGCCGCTAAATTATTTTTCACAATTTCAGCTATTTTTTGAGGCTGAGGCATGTATATTCGTGCAACCGGAATAGGAAGAAGCGTTGTTTCAAAACCATTTTCATATCCGGCTTCTTTTAATAATTGTTTTGCTTTTTCAGGATTATATTCATAATCGACAATGCTGTCATTATATCCCCACATCATCGGAGGAATTGGATTTTTAGCAGGAATGGCCAAATCCTGATAGACAAATTTAATTAATTTAGGCTTATTGATAGCATAATTTACAGCTTGTCTTACTTTTACCTGATCAAATGGCTTCTTTTCATTGTTCATTTCTATCCACGCAACGTTGATACCCAGTCTTGTTTCTAGTTGCAGGTTTTTATCCTTTTTAATTTCATTCACCATTTCAGGATCAATACCATCCATAACGTTTATTGCCGAAGTCTTTAAAGCCAATAAACGGCTTTTGTTATTGGTGATTGGCTTAAAAACAATTTTATCAAGATAGGGCTTCTTTCCCCAGTAGTTCGGATTTTTTTCGATAATGATTCTGTCCTGAGGAATCCACTCAACAAATTGAAATGGGCCAGTACCAACAGGATGTTTATCAAAATTATCGCCCCATTTTTTTAATGCTGTCGGAGAAATAATATGCACTGACACAGTCATAGCCAGATTCGAAAGAAATGGAGAATACAATTTTTCCAAAGTAATTTTTACAGTGAGTGGATCTAAAGCCTCTACTGTTTTTACATTGATAAAGGTAGATTCCGCGCAACTAAAATCTTTACGATAGAAAAGATGCGTTGGATCGATTTGCCTTAAAAAGGAAAAGACAACCGCGTGAGCATCGAAAGGCGTATTATCATGGAACATGACTCCTTCACGTAAATGGAAAATCCATGATTTCCCGTCTTCTGAAACTTCCCAAGATTTAGCTAAGGCAGGCTCAATTTCTGTTGAATCATCTTTATACCTAACCAAGCCTTCAAACACTAAGCAAGTTACTTTACTTGAGTCTGAATCGTTAATTTTAGCCGGATCTAGGGTTACTGAATCTGCAGCACGGCCAAAAATAAGAGTCCCTCCCATTTTAGGCTGGCTTTCAGCAACAACAGTATCTATTCCTATAAACAAACACAAACTGATGCTACACAACAATAATGCTTTTTTCATAACATACCTCCATAATAAATAAATTAAGAATTATTATTCAATCTATTCTTTTGCACTGTTTGCCATTTCTGCGTAGGCTAAATGTCAGAACCCTTGATTTTACTGGATTCAGGTTTTAAATATACCGATTCGAGCTACTATAGAAAAATTATCCTGTGGATTATTAGGGTCATACACAATTCTAATTTGCTGTCCTGCCGTCGTAAGTTTTTTTGTGGCATATTTACTATCAATCACCTGATATGATTTTGTTATAAAGGAATATTATGAGAGCATTGGAGTTGGGTTTGAATAAATTATCGAGGAAAAGCACCTGGCCCACCGCCATCTACAGGAAGCGTTGCACCTGTTGTGGGTGTCTGATTACTTGCAAAAAAAACGACTGCGTTTCCAACATCTTTTCCATAAATTGGCATTTTTAAAAGATTACGCTGCCAATAATAGGTTTGTAAATTGTCTGGATCAAGGCCTCGCGATTTCATGCGATCTGGCCCAATTTCATCCCACAATTTTGATGAAATTGTTTTATCACCAAATACAGCATCAGGGTTGATCATGTTCACTCGAACACCGATTTCAGCAAGTTCAAGTGCTGCAATTTTACCAATTTGATGAGCACCAGCTTTGGAGGCACTATACGCGCCAAACGATGCGCCCGGATCAAATACATTTTTTGAACTGATAATCACAATATTTCCGCCAGTATTCTGTCGTTTAAATATAGGAATACTTGCCTTAATCGTATGGAATGTTCCGAGCATATTCACATCAATGACTTTAGAAAACTGCATGGTATCCAACGATTCTAACTTATTTACATGTGCAAGCCCTGCATTGGGTACAACAATATCTATGCCGCCAAATTTTAGGCAAATTGAATGAAATGCTGAACAAACTGCATCAACATCACAGATATTAAAACAAAAACAAGCTATTGACTTAGGATTATAATATTCACTTAAACGGGCATATACATGTGAAAGTCGTTGTTCATCAACATCACAAAGGGCAACGACTGCTCCTGCTGCTAAGAGTTGTTCGGCAATCCCATATCCAATCGCACCAGCAGCTCCGGTAACCACAGCAACTTGGCCTTGAAGTAATAAATGATGTGTATCTCGTATTTTTTTCTGTTGTAATTGCCAAAATTCCATATGATACACATGAAAACGATTTAATGGCTGATATTCTCCAAGACACAACGCTTTTTCTTTTAGTATTAACGTGCGTTCAGCAATATCCGCAGCAATTTGCGCAGCCATACTCGTATTTCCCAAAGCAATCAACCCCACTCCCCGAATTAAAAAAACCCGCGGGATTGTATCGGTTTTGGAAAGCTGTATTTTTTCTTTTTCAGAGCAGGCATCAACATATTGAAGATATGTTATCTGATATGTTGAAACCGCTTCCCGAATATATTCTTTTAATTCATGATCAGACTGTGGGATAGCATCGATATAGACAAATTGATTTTTTGTACGAATGACATGGTCTGGGGTGAGTACACCTGTTCTACAAAAAAAATCTGCACTTTTTGAACTGGCAATGCTTAACAGTAACTCAGATTGCCGCAATTCTAATATCCATCGATGGTACCTGCCCGGAGCTTCTGCTATGGAACAGATACCTCGAATAACCGAAAGACATCTTTGAATATCGTCTTTACCTGAACAAAAACGTTCAGTTTGTATCTTATCGTATTGTTTGATTTTTTCTTCTATATACCGTTCTGCCTGACTGACATAATAAATCATTCTCTCGTAAGCCGTTTGCGCATCATTAGCAAAGGTAAAAATTCCATGATGCATGATCACAATGGCATCAACATAAGGATAGTGTTTCAACAGATTCAAGGCTGTTTGAGCTAAAGATAGCCCAGAAGACACATAGGGAATTACACATACATTTTTTCCTAAAATGTCCTGAAGAATGGATTGACCGCCTACGCAATTGGATATCATTAAAATCGCTTCAGCATGTGTATGCGTTATAAACGGATAAGAGACAAATGCATGTAATAGAGTTTCTACAGAAGGTTCTGCACTGTCCGGGTCTAATTTGGATCGTCTGAGTGCTTTGTCTAAATGGTCATCTGAAATATCTGATATATCGCGCAAGTGTTGAAGTGTATTCAGATCAAGTGCAACAAATCCATTTGGCCCAATATCAGAAAGGTCTTTGCCACTGGCTTTCATATGCAGAACATCAATATCTTTTCCAAAGATATCGTTCATTCGGCTTTTTAATGATGTGTTTCCACCTCCATGTAAAACCAGACGATTGTCTTGACCAAGTAGTCGAGAGATATATATCAGTGAGACGAATGCTTCTGAAATATCCGAAAATGAATTCTGGAGAGCCTTAATTTCTTGGGTTTTATACATGGATATCATTATTCATTCCTTATCAATTTGGATATGCTAAACAGTTTTCATATATTCTGTTAACCGTTTTGTTTCAATTTTTAATCTTTCTAATAATGCAGGAGCAGTATCTAAATTGCTGGCTCTGCCAATAGTTTCCAATTCATGAGCGACCTTAGAAAGGGGCATTGCCATAATATTTGCAGATCCGCCTTTAATTGAATGAGCTTCCCGCCATACGGGTTCATCTTCACCATTGGCTATCGCTTTTTCAATAAGCTCTATTTGGGAATTAACCTTATTGAGAAATTCATCAATCAGCATCGTTAAAAAATCTTTATCATCATCGAATTCAAACAATGCGGTCTTAATATCAATTGGCAGTGCTGTGTCTTCAGATAATTTTTGATGTGAGGTGGCATCAATATCAGGCATTTGGCTATTATCTGATCGTTGTTTTGTAATTTTAATTCCCCATTTTTCAATCATGCTTAAAAGTTGTTGACGGCGTAATGGTTTTGTAATGTAATCATCCATGCCTGCATTTAAGCATTTTTCCCTATAACCTTCAATGGCATGTGCTGTAAGTGCAATAATAGGGATTTGTTCATGAGATACGCTTGGTTTTGATTTTAAAGCTGCCTGCTCGTGATTCCGGATAAGCTTAGTTGCTTGATACCCATCCATTTCTGGCATTTGAATATCCATGAGAATAATATCATATTTCTTTTTCATATAGGCTTCAACAGCCTTTTTACCATCCGGTACGATATCCACATGATGCCCTGCACTAGTGAGATAGCGTTGAGCTACCTGTTGATTGGTGGGATAATCTTCCGCCAACAGGATAGTTAAAGATTGCAAATCAATCTTTATTTCAACATCAAATCGGTTTATAGTTGCACTTTGCGTTTTATTCTCAAAGCATTTATTAGATAACCCAACAACTAATTGAATTTTTTCAAAAAGGTCATCCTGTTTAACTGGTTTTGTAATGTAATTGTCTATACCCTCTACAATATACAAAGACCTGTTCATAATATAACCCATAGGAACAAGCGACAGAATAGGAAGATAATATATATATCGAATGTCTTCTATAATTGAAATTACTTCATTGGGTTCACATAGTGGATTTGCAAAGTCTGCAATAATCAAATCAAACGGTTTTATTGTATTTATTGAGGTTTTTGATATTATTTCTGATAGTTCTTTAACGTTATCTCCTTGAACGAACTTATAAGAATAATGAGACAGATATTTAGAAATTACGTCTCGGCTAGTTTTAGTTCCTCCCGCAACCAGAATATTTAATTCACAATTTTCATTTGTAGTTAGCTTGAATGACTTTTGAATCGTTGAACTTTTTTGTTTACCAAGTATTACAGTAAACCAAAATGTTGTTCCCTTGTTTGGTTCACTGATAACTCCGATTTCTCCATTCATGAGTTCAACAAGTTGTTTGGATATGGTTGTACCTAAACCAGTTCCGCCATATTCTCGTGTTGTTGAACCATCTGCCTGTGTAAAGCTCTCAAAAATAACTTCCTGTTTTTCCTTTGGGATACCAATACCTGTATCCTGTACAGAAAATTTTAGTTTCACCCTGTCATTAATAACTTCATCTAATGTGACATGAACAGAAATTTCTCCTTCATGCGTAAATTTTATTGCATTGCTGGCAAGATTCGTCAGTATTTGCCTTAAACGTCCCGGATCACCAATAACCTGAAAAGGAATATCTGGAGAAAAATAAGAAATAAATTCAAGACCTTTTTTTTCAGCTCGAAGTGCCATTGAATCAGACCAGTCTTCGATCATTCCTTTTAAATCGATTGGAATATTTTCTAAATTGACCATTCCAGCTTCAATTTTTGAAAAATCAAGAATATCATTAATGAGTTCAAGGAGTGAATCTGCTTCAGATTTAAGCGTCTGAAAGAGTTTATTTTGATTTTCATCCAATGGAGTTTCAGCGATCAATTCAGTCATGCCAATAATTCCATTCAATGGAGTACGGATTTCATGACTCATATTGGCAAGGAATTCACTTTTGGCGACCGAAGACATTTCTGCTCGAACTGCCATAACATTAGCTCTTGTAATAGCCTCTTCTAACTGGTTATTCACCTCGACCAGCATTTTATTTTTAGCTTCAGCTTCTTTTAATAATTGCTCCCGCTCTTTTACTATTTTTCCTCTTTGTCCAATTTCAAATTTTAATTGATCGTTCATTTTAACGATCATATCTTGGTGTCTTTTAAGTTCAATATGGGTTTTAACACGGGCTAGCAGTTCTGATGCATTAAAAGGCTTGGTAATATAATCAACTCCGCCGCTTTGAAACCCTTTAACAATATCTTCTGCATTTGTTTTGGCTGTAAGAAAAACAATGGGAATTTTTGCAGTTAATGGATTACTCTTGATTTGTTGACATACTTGAAAACCATCCATGAATGGCATCATGACATCAAGAAGAATCAAATCAGGCTGAATATGTTCTAATAAATGAAGCACCTGTTCGCCATCTGTGGCTATAGAAATACGAAAAGATTCATTCTGTAGTATGGTGGCTAACATTTGTAGATTTTTTGGATTGTCATCAACAATAAGAAGAAGTGGCTGTAATCCTGACTCGTTTGATAAATTCATAGCGTTATTGTTTAGAAAGGGTTATAAGTTATGTTTTTTAGTATCTTATAACTTAATATGTTATTCTTAAACCGTCAAATGATAAATCACCGATTCAGAACAAAATAAAAAAACTTTTATACAGCCTCAAGAATTGCCGCAGCAGAAACTCCTCCAGCACCGCATATGCCTAACAACGCAGTTGATTTCCCAGTAAGTTTAAGTTCATTTGCCATTGTTGTTACCATACGAGCACCCGTTGCTCCAAACGGATGGCCTAAAGAAATAGAACCTCCATGAACATTGATAGATTCAGGATTGATGTTCCCAAACGCTTTTTCCATTCCTAAACGGTTTTGCGCAAATTTATCATTCCCTATCATTTTTAGCACACACAACACCTGAGCTGCAAACGCTTCATGAATGTCTATAAGATCAATATCTTTTAATGTCATCCCCGCTTTTCTTGCAGCATCAGGCATTGAAATAGCCGGGCCAATCAACAACTGGTCTTTTGGATCAACCGCGCCATAAGACCAGCTTCTCAATGATGCAAGAGGCGTAAAACCAAGACTTTTTGCCTTTTCTTCATTCATGATTAACACAGCAGCAGCACCGTCAGTTAATGAACTCGAATTACCTGCGGTTAGGGTGCCGTTTTCTGCAAACGCCGGTTTTAGTTTTGCCAATTTTTCTAAGCTCGTGTCGCCTCTCACAATATTATCTGTATGAATCCGTTTTCCATCCGGTGTATCTACAGAAATCATTTCGCATGCAAAACGACCTGTTTCTATAGCTTTTGCCGCCCGTTTATGCGATTGTAATGCAAATAAATCCTGTTCTTTTCTGGTAATGCCATTCCGTGCAGCCATTTTTTCAGCAGATTCACCCATTAACTCACCCGTTGTCCGCTCTCTGACACTTGGTCTTGAAGGGATAATATCTTTTTTAAAATCTAAGCTTGCAAGTAATCGGAAATAATCCTTTACCGTTGATTTTGAATTCATCACAACAGGTGCTGCTTTATGTACAAAACTCTGAGGCAGTTTCACTTCAGCATTGCTTGTTGAATCACTACCGCCAGCAATCATTACATCAACATCACCACGCTCAATCGCAGAAGCCGCAAGCGTTATTGCACTTAAACTTGATGTACATACACGACTGACTGTTAAGGATTCAATTTCCGGAGGAAGTCCCATGTCTAAAACGATTTCTCTCGCGATATTTGCATAATCACTCGGCAGGATGACACCACCCCAGATTACACCCTGTATTTCTTTCCATGGAATCGGATATCTTTCCAATAGACCCTTGATTGCCGCAACACCTAAAGCAATTGTATCTATTCGCATAAAATCTGTAAACGCTCTTAAAAATGGTGTGCGGATACCACCAATAATAACCGCTCGTGATTTAGTTGTGTTCATATAATTCTTCCCTTAATTTATTAGTTAAATCGAAAATCTTATGCTCCAATAAAATTCCCGCCACAAATTCGTAAAACTTCTCCAGTTATGCCTGAAGCACCCGGACTCGACAGAAACGTTACCACTTCTGCAACATCTTCAGGAAGTCCACCTTGTGCTAAACTTGATAAACGCCGCGCAACTTCCCGAGTTGCCAAAGGAATTGTTGATGTCATTTGCGTTTCAATAAACCCCGGAGCAACTGCATTAATGGTAATGCTATTGTCATAAAGTGTTGGTGCTAATGCCTGAACATAACCCATAACGCCTGCCTTTGATGCTGAATAATTGGTTTGACCTGTATTGCCTGCAATTCCAGCGATTGAAGAAAGACACACAATTCGTCCGTCTTTTTGAATATGGGGTATCAATGCCTGATTAACTCTTATAATCGAAATCAGGTTGACTTCCAAAACCTGAGACCAAATCTCAGATGTCATATTCACCAGCATCTTGTCTCTTGTAATTCCAGCGTTGTGAATCACGATATCCAGTTTGCCATTCCATTTTTTTTGGATAAAGTCCAAAATACTGTTAAACGCATCAGGTGATGTGATATCACATAATAGTAATGTACCATGAATTTCGTCTGCAAGTCTTGCACAAGGTTCATTTTCTGAAGGTCTATCCATACAAATCACATGAGCTCCTTCCCGGGCAAGCGTTCTTGCGATACAAGCGCCAATACCTCGTGCTGCTCCAGTAACCAGCGCAATTTTTTGGTCTAGCGGGCGGGTAAAATAAGGTAATTCATGAATTTTAACGTTTGCAGAAAGATGAACAGGCTGGCCTGAAACATACGCAGAACGATATGATAAGAAAAATCGTAATACAGGTTCAAGTCTGTCATGCGCTTCTGGATCAACGTATATTATCAGAGATGTTGAACCGTTACGGCCAATTTCTTTGCCTGCACTTCTCACAAATCCTTCCAATGCTCTTGCTGCAGAAGCCGCTTCAATGTCTTTGATGGTTGAAGGATGTTGAGCGATGATGATCATTCTTCCGCAAGTCCCAAGATATTTTATTTTTTTTTGAAAAAAATCATAAACAACTTGAAGTTCTGACGCTGTTTGCATACCTGATGCATCAAATACAAATGCATGAGGCTTGAATTCATCAAGCAATGTATTCGATTGAAGCTGCTTTGGAATACGTCCATATCCTGTTCCCTCTTCATTATAGACCATCAATGTGGAAGTATCTCCTTGAACATGGACATCTGCTCCAGCAGAAGCAAGCGTTTTTGCAATAATTGAAGTAAGTTGAGTTTTACGGACATTTCCAACAATAATATTCATGTTTTCTAATGGACGTACTTCCCATGCAGTTGTTGAACGGCTTAATTCTTGTGGAAATACAATAGGTAGTTTAAGCAGTTTAATCAATTTACGAGAGCCGGGATGTTTTCCTAAATTGACAAAAAAATCAGTCATTTTTAATATCTCCTATGTTGTCGTATATGTTCCAATAAGATTAGCTGGCGCCCCAAGCACGCTTCCAACAAATATTCCGCCGTTGTCATCAACAAATACGCCGACCTGTGAAGGTACAACGATAGGTATTGCTAAACGGGCTTCAAAGCTTTGAAGTCTATCAACCTGTCCAGACCATAGTGAAAGGTTCAGGGTTTCAATTGAGCGCGCTACTGTTGAAAAGCCATGCAAAATACAATTTAGAAATCCTGAAATCCTAGCGTATAGTTTGTTCCAGTGAACTGGATTAAAATCTCCTGTAAGAAAAGCAAAATCAAGCCCGAGATTTCCGTATAGGTTCCACTTGCCAATTTCACGACAATTGTCAGGAATCTGTGCTTTTTCTTTTTTGGGTTCTTTAACTGAGTGATCCTGTTTCAATGGCACAATAGCTGTTACTTCACATACAATACATGTTGGATTTTTTGCAGTACCCGTGATGAGTTGTTGTTTAAATACGACCCGTTTGCCATTATCATCCATGTCTATTAATTGCGCTTGCAAATATAAAGGCTCATTAACAACCAATGGATGATGAATATCAATCCTTACGCCGCCGTTTAATGTTTTACTCAGATCATAAGGCGTATCCTGAATGGTTCTTGCTAAAATTGGAAATCCCCACTGATGAAACATATGTGCTGGAATCGTATTTTTATACCAAGCAGGATCTCCACCCACATGAATGATGTACTCTTTTACCATCTTTGGATTGATACAGGGCAGATTCGCTTTAAGAACATCTCCCGGAATTGTAACGGCTTGTGTTTTTTTGCTTTGAATAATTTTGTTGGACGCTGTTTTAAACAGCGTTGCCAGCATCGGTCCTTGTCTGAATATATGAAATCGTGAAACCATACTTATGTATTCCTGTTTGTTTTATCTTGTTTTTTGGATAGGCGTTGAAGCAGACGATTGCCTGTAGTTCTGATTTCAGTATATAAATATCTGACACGCGGTTCAGCTCTTTCAAGATAGCGCTCAAGAATTTCTTGACGTTCAGGATACTTCATAGATTGTTCTAGTAATAAATCGCATATAGCCACATCGCATACCATTTTGGTTAATCGTTCAGCATGAAGCATGGCCAACGCAAAATCTTTTTTCGGGTCCCATGTTTTAAAAAATGAACCCCATTCTGTTACAGGCTTTTTGCGAATGTCAGAAAATTTTTTTCCAGCAAGCTGTGACATTAAAAATTGAAGCGTGCTATAGGATAAAAGCTGAAGTTTAGCGACACGGCGTTCTAATTTATTGTGTGATGATTTGTTCTTCCAATGCGCCTGAAGATTTTTTGTGAAAAATCCACCCGGGTCTTTTAATATTCCCATGAGATTGTCTTTCATTGCCATCAAGGATTGAATCTGACTTGTGCCTTCATAAATAGGCAGAACTATTGCATCCCTTAATAACTTTTCTGCACCATATTCTTTGATGTACCCATAGCCGCCATGAATCTGAATGCAGCGTTTTGCAATTTCAACAGCTTTTTCAGCCCCTATATATTTTACAAGAGGAGTAATAGCTCGAGCTGCTTTTTGATGATATTCCATTTGGGATTGAAGCGATTTAAGTTCTTTTTTATCCTCAGGCGCAAAATACGTCAGCAACAGATTAATCTTTTGCCCCATTTCTTCATGATAAGCACTTTTAACAGCAAGTGCACGGATTCCCTGAATATCCGTTTTCATTTCATCTAAATAATCGGCAATCATTTCATGCTGATCAATGGTCTTGCCCATGCTTTGACGTTCAGAAGCATATTTTTTAGCCATTCTATAAGCCGCTTCGCATATCCCTATAGACTCAAACCCAACGCCAATACGCGCATTATTCATAATACGAAGCATTAACTTAAAACCATCGCCTCTTTTACCTATAAGATAAGCTGGCGTTTTATCAAAACTGATTGAAACCGTTGCGGATCCATGATGTCCAAGCTTATCTTCGATTGAGTCAAATGATGCGAGTTTTATCCGATTCCCTTTTTTATCTTCCTGATACGCTGGAACAAGAAACATGGAAAGGCCTTTCAAGCCTGAAAATGAGTCAGTTGATTCGGATTCTTCGGTTCGTGCGATCACAAAATGATATTTTGCATGACCTGATGTAATAAAAATTTTCTGACCGCTGACAAACCAGTTTCCTTTTTCATCTTGAAAGCCTCGTGTGGTTAATGCGGCCATATCGCTTCCAGCAGAAGGCTCTGTAATATCCATGCTTCCCCATGCCTTACCCTCAATAATTTCTGTAATAAACTCAGAAAAGCGGGTTTGTTTTATCTGAAAATTTTCGCGATCAAACGTCGTTGAACCTTCGATGATTGAAAAAAACAGCATTGCCATTGCCATTCCACCATGAAATCCATAATGAGCCGTAACAGAAACATCGCCTCGTGCGAAAAGCTCATTTGACATCATGAATATTAAAAATGGACAGTTCATGCCTCCGAGTTCGTACGGCATGCACATGCCGTAATAATCGAGCTTTTTAATCTTATCGAAAATTTTTTGCAGCACAGGAGGGAATTTAACTTCACCATTTTCAAGAGTCAGATGGTCAATATCTATTTGTTTGGCATTTGGAGCAACCTCTTTAGCAGCAATTTCACCGACAGAATCCATGATACCCTTGTAAAATGTAACTGCGTCTTTCACATTTTTAAACCCATCTTTGGTTTGAAATTTGTATTCTGTGAGTTCTACAAGCGGGTCCCAATCAATATATTTTTCAATATAAAATTTTAAATCCGGGTTATCCTGATAAAAATTGCTGCTCATGAGCTTTTCCCTCCAGTTTTTTTGGGTTTAGGTATTGGATTAACAAGCAACGCATGTCTTGCGATGCGTTCAAGTT
>PDZT01000321.1 GCA_002753105.1 Deltaproteobacteria bacterium YD0425bin50
ACACATCTCCATTTAAAAATCGCTCAGGAAAGACAAAAAAATCAAAATATTATCTTAGAAAAAATGGTTGCTGAGCGAACAAAAGAACTCGAACAAACGCAAATTGAAATTATTGAACGCCTAGGTTTGGCTGCTGAATACCGGGATAAAGAAACTGGCAATCATATTCAGCGGATGAGTAAATTTTGTGAATTATTAGGTAAAACCATTGGATTATCCGATAAAGAATGTAAGATACTCGGGTTGGCAAGTCGTATGCATGATGTCGGTAAGATTGGCATTTCAGATAATATCCTATTAAAACCTGCAAAATTAACTCCTGAAGAACGGGAAATTATGAAGCGACATTCCATCATTGGAGCCAATTTGCTTTCCAAAAGCAATTCAGAATTACTTCAACAGGCTGAAATTATTGCGAGAACACATCATGAAAAATGGGATGGTTCAGGATATTGTGAAGGCCTCAAAGGTGAGCAAATTCCTTTAATGGGCCGTATTGTTTGCATCTGTGACGTGTTTGATGCGTTAATATCCCGTCGTTCATATAAAGACCCATGGCCTGTTGAACTGGCATTTAATGAAATTAAAGCAGGAAGTGGAACTTTTTTTGACCCAACACTCGTTAGTGAATTCATACAATTAGAACCCATGATTCGTGATATCATTGAGAATTTCAAAGAATGAGTTGCAGATTTTCGATTTTCGATTTTTCTATACTTTTGCACTTTTTGTAATTTTTGAGTAAGCAGGAATCCAAAACCCTTGATTTTACTGGATTCCCGCTTTCGCGGGAATGACGATCGCTATTTTTGTATAATAAGTCATTTCAATAGGTTATAAAAAAGTGCAAAAGTATAGGATTTTTGATTTTCGATTTTCGATTTATAATTTCCAAAAGAATCTGAAAGCCATATTTAACATAACGAACCTATCGGGCGTATTTAAAGGTTGGGGAGAGGGCGAACACAAGGTTCGCCCCTACATCGTTTTTACCCCGATGTTAAAGTAATCAATGTATGGACGAACCTTGTAGGGGCGAACCTTGTGTTCGCCCTTACGGTACATTACCCAACATGTTTGGACGGATTTTTAGGGGTTTCAAATCTCATGATTCATTTTATTTCGATTTATTCAGTCCCCCAACCTTTAAATACGCCCGAACCTATCCATTTTAATTTTAATAATTGATATTGATTGCATTTATTAATATTGATATGCACTTATTTCTTGCTCTTAATCTTGCTCTTGCTCTTAATCTGAATTCACAAGTTGCGATTAAGAGCAAGATGAAGAGCAAGAGCAAGAAAGATTATGTATCCAACCATTCATAAGGAAATTAAATGCTTACAGGTATAAATGTGCTGATCATTGTCCGTCAGGAGAATGATCTTTTATCGTTTATTAAGACCATGCGTCAAGGCGGGATAGTTCCTGTATATGAATGGATTGATTCAGTTTTTGAATTCAAAGAGGCAATAGATCGTAAACACTGGGATATTCTCATCACAGATGATTCCATACAGGATTTCAGTGTAAATGTTATTATGAATGTATTAGAATCCAAAGAAATGGTATTGCCGGTTATTGTCGTTGTCGATAACTGGTGTGATGACATTTTTGACTTTTTACATTTGGGAATATCGGATTTTATCTTAAAAAAAGACATAAAACGGCTTGTTCCCGCCATAATTAAATCAATTCGGGACAACAAATACCTTAAAGAACTGAAGTCGCAATATGCTATATTCGAAAACGAAAACAAACACTTAAAGCAGCTATTCACCGATTGCTCGAATGATGATCAGGATCATTTCACGATACGTTTACAATCGTTTTCAGAAGAAAGTCAACTCTCCCAACAGAATAATGTCATTCATCAGCTTAAAGAAGCACAGGAAAACATCAATTTAATGAATCAGCAGCTTCTCAAAGCCAATAAACAATTTGAAGAAGCGATGGTCAAAGCCAATAAAATGGCTATGCAAATGGAACAATCCAGCAAAGCCATGAGCGATTTTTTAGCCAATATGAGTCATGAAATACGAACTCCGATGAATGGCGTCATGGGGATGTCATCCCTATTACTTGAAACAGACCTGACCTCTGAACAACAAGAATATGTAGAAGCCATTCAAAACAGCGCTGATACGCTCTTATCCATTATCAATGACATATTGGATTATTCAAAAATCGAAGCTGGGAAAATGGAATTAGAGTTCATTAGCTTTGACATTTTTTCTACGATTGAAAATGCAATGGATTTAATTGCATTCAGGGCACAGCAAAAAGGCCTTGAATTTAATTATCTCATTGATCCAAATGTGCCATTTAAAGTCAAAGGTGATGCGGGCAGATTACGCCAGATACTAATTAACCTTGTTGGCAATTCTGTAAAATTTACGGAACAGGGTGAAATTGTAGTGAATGTTAGCCTGATTGATGAAACGGATGAACTTGCTGCGATACGATTTGAAATTAAAGATACTGGAATTGGTATTCCTGAAAACAGACAGCAAATCCTATTTCAATCTTATGCTCAAGCAGACTCATCTACAAGCCGCTATTATGGCGGTACAGGATTGGGTCTGGCCATATGTAAACAACTGGTTGAAATGATGGGCGGACAGATTGGGGTTTTCAGTGAATTGGGTAAAGGATCAACATTCTGGTTTTCCATTGTATTAGAAAAACAAGACAGTCAGCAAATACATACGGTTGTTTATCCAAAAGACATTAAAGGAACACGAATACTAATTATAGATGATCATGACAATTCAAGAAAAGCATTGCGTGATAGTTTGTATGTTTGGGGATGTGACGTCGAAGAATCTAAAAGTGCAGAGGATGCGTTGCAGCGCTTAAAACAATCGGTTGAATTGCTAAACCCATTCCATATTGCACTGATTGATATGTATATGCCTAAAGTCGATGGCGAAACGATAGGTCAACAAATCAAATCTGACCCTGCTCTGCAATCCACAATTTTAATTATGTTGACAAATGTAGGCCTGCGTGGAGATACAGTTCGTTTAAAACGAATTGGTTTTTCTGCATACATAGCAAAACCTGTTAAAAGAGCTAGGCTTTATGATTGTTTAATTACGGTTTTGGGGCTTTCTTCAAGCAAAAATGGCGATAAAGAAACATTTGTAACACGTCATACAATTGAAGAAGTAAAAAAATCGCGGTGTAAAATTTTACTTGCTGAAGACAATCTGGTGAATCAAAAATTAGCATTACGTTTTATTGAAAAAATGGGATATTCAGCAGATGCTGTATTGAATGGCAGGCAAGCCATTTCTTTATTACAACAACGGGATTATGATATTGTATTGATGGACGTTCAAATGCCAGAAATGAATGGATTTGAGGCAACCAAAGCTATCCGAGATCCAAAATCAGGCGTACTTAACCCTAATATTCCAATTGTTGCACTTACTGCACATGCCGTGAGAGGGTTTCGAGAAAAATGTATTGAAGCAGGAATGAATAGTTATATTTCAAAACCGTTTAAATATGAAGAATTAGTCAAAGTGATGAACACGATATTAACACCCCAACTCGGTCAACAGGATGATAACCCTTAAACTTGATCAAAACATTTTTGATTGTTGATTTTAAAAGGAGGATTACATGAAGGAAGATAAACCTCTTGTATTAATAGTTGATGACAATACAACGAATATTGATTTGTTGGTCAATACATTAAATAAAGAGTACCGATTGGGAATAGCTAAAAATGGGTTTAGGGCCTTAGATTATGTAAAAAAACAACTGCCTGATCTGATATTACTTGATGTAATGATGCCAGAAATGAATGGCTATCAGGTGTGTTCGCATCTTAAAGCCAATCCACGATCCAAAGAAATCCCGATTATTTTTATTACAGCAATGAGTGATACTGAAAATATTACCAAAGGGTTTAGTGTTGGCGCGGTGGATTATATTACCAAGCCGTTTCATGCCGCTGAAGTCAAGGCAAGAGTGAACACACACTTGTCCATCAAAAAAATGCGAGAAGAATTGAATAATCAGAATATTGTTTTAGAGCGCAAAGTTGAAGAAAAAACGATTCAAATCCGCCAAATGCTTGAAGCAACCATTCAAGCCACTGTTTTAACTGCAGAAACCAGAGACCCTTATACCGCTGGACATCAACAGCGTGTTTCAAAATATGCTTGTATTATAGCAGAGAAAATGCAAATGACTTCAGATGAAATTCAATCCATTCGGTTCGCAGGAACCCTTCATGATATTGGAAAAATCCGTGTTCCAGTGTCAATACTGAATCGGCCGGGTAAGCTCTTAAAAGAGGAATTTGATTTAATCAAAACCCATTCCAATGTGGGATATGATATTGTTAAAGACATTCCTACTCCATGGAAATTGGGACAAATTGTCCTACAGCACCATGAACGGCTTGATGGATCAGGTTATCCAAATGGAATTAAAGCAGATGAGATACTTCCTGAAACTAAAATTATTTCTGTAATTGATGTGATTGAAGCCATGAGTTCACATCGTCCATACCGTGCAGCGCTTGGAATCACTATTGCGCTTGAAGAAATTCAAAAAAATCGTGGATTGAAATATGATGCGTCAGTGGTTGATGTTTGTTTAGAATATTTTACTGAACATCCTGAATTAGTATAAACTACAAGGCATTGAAATGTTAGAACAAATCAAAAGTAGCTGGTCTGACATATGCAATAATTTTTATTTAAAAGATATTCCATTTAAAATTCAAACTGACAAATGGGGAAATATTCTGATGAGTCCTGCTACAAATGAACATGGGATATATC
>PDZT01000322.1 GCA_002753105.1 Deltaproteobacteria bacterium YD0425bin50
ACTGTGGAAGATAAAATATGCAACAGAATCCAACCACCTCTGACCACAAATAGACCTGAAAGGCATTCAACTCATGCTTGAGCAGTTCCAAATGGTTTGGATCTGCCGGCTCCTCAAGTGTGGTTACTGTATAATAAGGTTTAAAGGCTTTATAAATGTCTTCGGCTTCATTGACAAAATCAAGAACAAAGGGCGCTTCTTTCCCAGTACTCGTTCGATTCAAGCGTGAGAGCGTCTGAACCGCCTGCACCCCATCCAGCCGTTTGTCCACATACATGGCGCACAACAAGGGCTGGTCAAATCCGGTCTGGTACTTGTTGGCAACCAATAAAAGCTGATAATCCCCAGAGTCAAATTTATCAGGCAGTTGTGATTCGGAAATGGTTTTACCCGTTACTACATCAATATTCATGGAAGGTTCGGTATATTCTATTCCTAAGTCCGGGTCTTTAACTGTACCGCTAAACGCCACCAAAGGCCGAATGTCTGAATAATGGTGTTCTTTGATGTAGCGTTGAAATGCGAGCATGTAGCGGACTGCATGTAAGCGTGAACCTGTAACAACCAAGGATTTGGCGCGTCCACCAAGTTTATGTTTTACATGATCTCTAAAATGCTCAACCATGATTTCGGTTTTCTGTTCAATATTATGCGGATGCAAGGCCATAAACTTGCCCAGTTTCTTTTGAGCCTTTTTTTTGGGCATGGACGGGTCGTCCTCAACGCTTTTTACCAGCTTAAAATAAGTCTTGTAGGTGGTGTAATGTTGCAGTACATCCAGAATAAAGCCTTCTTCAATGGCTTGTTTCATGGAATAGGTATGAAAAGCTTCTGGTTTTCCGCTTGCGCCTTTACGGCCAAAGAGTTCCAGTGTCTTGCCTTTGGGAGTGGCGGTAAACGCAAAGAAACTCAAGTTTTTCTGCCTGCCGCGGGATTCCATGATTGTATTCAGACTGTCTTCCCAATCCAGATCGCTTTCTTCAGTGTCATGGTCAGTTCCGGCGCCCAAAATACGCTTTAGCTCACGGGCTGTTTCGCCGGTTTGACTGGAATGCGCTTCATCAACAATAATTGCGTATTGACGGGCAGCAATGGCGTCCTGCCACTCTTTGGCTTTGGCAATGGCGTTTTCGTCAGGTTGGTCAAGATTATCCGCACCCGCAATATGTAAAAGGCCGCGCAAAATAAAAGGGAACTTTTGAAGCGTGGTGATGACAATTTTGGTGCCGTCAATCAATGCTTCAGCAAGTTGACGAGAGTTTGCATCAATGGCCTTGACCACACCTTGAGCATGTTCAATCTGGTAGATGGCGTCCTGTAATTGTTTATCAAGTACACGTCGGTCAGTAATAACTACCACACAATCAAATATCTTGGCGTCCGTTTTGGTATGCAAACTGGACAACCGATGCGAAAGCCAAGAAATGCTGTTGGTCTTACCACTGCCTGCGGAATGCTGAATCAAGTAGTTGTTTCCAGCTTGTTCAATTCGAGCACGGTTCACCAGTTTTCGCACGGCATCCAGTTGATGGTAACGCGGAAAAACAAGCGTTTCCTTGGTCACTTTCTTACGTCCACCCGCGCCATCATCAATGGTTTGTTCACGGGTTTCCAGAAAGATAAAGCTGCCAAGTATATCCAGAAAGCTTTCACGCTCAAGCACATCTTCCCAAAAATAGCCGGTACGATGTCCGGACGGATGCTGCGGATTCCCTTTGCCGCAGTCAATTTCACCGGGCGCACTGCCTCGATTAAAGGGCAGAAAAAAGGTATTTTCTTTATTGAGACGAGTTGCCATATAGACTTCATCTGGGTCAACAGCAAAGTGAACCACCGCACCTTTTTTGAATTGAAAGAGCGGCGCACGCGGATCCCGGTCGTTCTTATATTGTGCCACTGCATGTTGCCAAGTTTGTCCGGTAGATGGATTTTTTAGCTCTATGGTAACAATCGGGATTCCGTTGAGCGACAGCACCATATCAACAGTGCTGGAATCAGTGGGATGACAGCCAACCTGACGGGTCACTTGAATTTGATTCTTGTCAAACAATGCGAGGGTTTCTTTGACCATTCCGTGAGCTGGTTTAAAATAAGCCAGCTTAAACGTTTTCCCATAGAATTTGAAGCCGTGGCGCATGATGTGCAAAGTGCCTTTGGCATCCCGTTCTTTTACCAGCGTTTCAATCAGTTTAACGGATAGCTCCAGACCATGCAGTTTTTCCATTTGATCCCACAGATCAGGCTGAGTATCTTTGATAAAGGCAATGATCTGATTGGGAAAAATCGCTTTGGTTTTGTCCCATTCCTTATTTGAGCCGGCAATCCAGCCGCGGGTGGTCATGGTTTCCTGTATGTAGGCTTCAAAGGCCTTTTCGGTTGTGGCTTTCATTGAACCACGAAAGATGCAACCACGAAAGGCACGAAAGGCACGAAAATTAGGAAAAAATTCATAAGACAATCCTTTCTATTTGTACTTTGGGGTAAGCGTTAAAATTTACAAGTAATCCCAAATTCATTTTTGTTGCTTTTAAGTAATTGATAACTTGGGCACGGTGAATGGGTTCAAGTGATTTACAGGCTTTGAGTTCAACGATAATCGAATCGTAACAAATCAAATCAGCTTTAAAAAAGTGATTCAGCTTTTGACCTTTATATGTAAGCTCAATTTCCATCTGTTTTTGAAAAGGTATTCCCCTAAGCAGCAGTTCTCTTTCAAGACATTCTTGATAAACCGATTCAAGAAATCCAGCGCCTATTTCTTTGTAAACCTCAAAAATTGCTCCCTGAATTTCATACGATTCATCTTTAAATAAAATTTCTACTTTATTCACACTAACTCCTTAACCTCATTTTTTTCGTGCCTTTCGTGCTTTTCGTGGTTCAATCTTCCCAGTCACAGCCGCACTGATAATCGCTGTCCGGTATTCCTTGAGTTTTTCTATGGCTGTTTTTATTTTAGCTGAAAGCGTATCAATCTTGCTTGTCTCACGGTCGAGATAGGCGGCGATGGTTTTCTGTTCTGGGAGGGGCGGGAGAGGGATAACAAATGAAGCATATTTTTCAGCACTAACATTCTGGATAGTTGCTTGGATTAACATTGACTGAATCCATTGTTGGTAAAATCCTGTCTTAGTGATAAGATTGACAAAGTTCGGAATTACAGCTTTCTTGTTTAAACGTGCACGAATCAAATAGCCCGCGTAAGCCGCCCGCCCCCAAGTTTTCTGGTAGAAAAAAGTTTTTCCAACTGTAGCCCCGCTTCTTGCGAAAAGTAAATCACCTTCTTGCAATAGAAATGATTTGGCGACATCTTCAGGTAAGGATCTAAATGTTTCCTCTCGTAAGCTACCATGCTCGTTTACATCAGTAATTCTTATAAATCTCGGCAGATCAGGATCATCAAGTTCGGCAGATTCATTTGCGCCATACTGCAATGACTCCTGAAGTAGAAATTTAAGCCTCTTCACCACCCAATGCTCAGGCACATCCCCCAACCATTCCACGCCAGAAGATTTATATGAGACCTTTTTTTCACCCCACTCCGCAAACTCTGCGTCTGAGCGTGCGACCATTCCATACAGCCCCTTGGTGACTGCGCGGGAAATGATCGCTGTGCGCTGTTCGGCAAGCAGTTCCAGAAGCCGTTGTTTTTTGGCGATGAGCGCATCAATACGCCCTGTCTCGCAGTCGAGATAGGCGGCTATGGCTTGTTGTTCTTGGAGGGGTGGGAGGGGGATAGAAATGAGACCTATTTCAGATGCATTAATTGCCGGATAACTTACACCAACTGAGCGGGAGACCACTTCTTCAATGAAATATGGCGCACGAATAACAGCAGCAAGATAGTCTTTACATATTTTTCTTGGACGAATAACTGCAAATCCAGTTGATACAATTAAATTATTCTCTGGTTCAATTACTGGCGAAATTGCACTAAGATAAGTTCTAACTGTTGATACTATTGTGTCGCCATTTTTTACTGTCCGTCGTGCTCTTGATGGTGCGTTTTCGAAAATCATTTGTTCTTTTTTTGTAATACCTTGGGTTGGATCAACACTACTGATGTCAACATAGAGCAATTCATAATCCGGGGATGTCGTTTCCGGCAAAGTTTCATCATTTATAGTGACTTGATACTTCAATCTCTTAACCTCCCAATGCCCCGGCACCTCCCCCAACCATTCCACCCCAGAATCTTTATATTTTGGATAAACTTTACGCTTCATTGTTGCCCCCACAAGATTGGTTCAGTTGGTGACAATTTGTCACCGACTCACCACCACCAGTTAAACCCATTTTCCCTCTTTTTTTAAATTTTTTCATCATCATAGTTTTTTGCAGCATAAAATATCTCATCAACAGTTTTATCTTTCCAAAGATCCCTTTGCCATTCTGTATAGTCAAAATTTTCTCTTAAAATCAGACTTATAAATTTTTCGGCTTCGACAATATCGAGTTTTTCTCTGAGGGCTCTCATTCCTTCGTACATTATTATTGTATCTGTTCTCATTTTCCCTCCAATAATGTAATAAATTCTAATGGATTTATTGCCTTAATTTCTTTTAATTTCATTGTTTTTTTTATAAGAATTTTGTCAGTTGTAAGGAAATATTTACATTTTGCCTCAATTGCACATGCTACATGGAGAGAGTCTTTTGGTTTGATTCCATATAAATTCTTCAGTTCGTTTGCATAATTTCTTATTTTTTCTGTTGGCTTAATATTTTCAGCAGATATCGATCTCCATTCTTTTATTGACTCTCTTCTTTCCTTATATGGATTTGCTGAGTTTTCAAAATC
>PDZT01000323.1 GCA_002753105.1 Deltaproteobacteria bacterium YD0425bin50
GGCGTTGTCGAATTTAAACCGGTTCAGTTTTTAACAGGCGGCAATTCAGGCACAAGATTTGGCGAATATAATCAGGAAGTGCTTCGCTATCCTTCGGGAACTGGCATTGACTACATGGGATTTTCAAATGGGCTGGCCAATATTGATAAACTCTATGAAGGCTCTGAAGGATTTGTTGTGGGCGCAGGATATAATGGCGTATGGCAAGGTCAGGGCGGATTATTGCCAATGCCATGTAAGTTTCATCGGTCTGATACTCAGGACATCACCGATCCAGCCAAAGCTGCCAAGTATTTTTTAGAGTATTGGTTGTGCTAACCTAAAATTGATCAGAAAAAGGTACTCGTGCTAACCTAAAATTGACCACCTAATAAACATCTCTGTTAAGGTGATTGAATACAAAAAATTTAATCATGGTTAATGGAGGGAAGGGAGTTGATTAGGATGAATCAATATGAGGTTATTCGAACGACCCATCGGGTGTATGGTCAAAATATTAGTGAAATTTCAAAAATAACAGGTCATTCACGGAATACAATCCGGAAAGCACTACGTGGAGAAGCTTGGGGATATAAAGAGAGAAACCAGCAAAATTACCCTGTGTTGAATCCCTATTTACCGATAATTAATAAATGGCTTGAAGAAGATAAAGAACGTCCGCCAAAGCAAAGACATACGGCACGCAGGATTTATAACCGGTTAGTCAGTGAGCATCAGTTTACCGGAGGAGAATCAACGGTGAGGCGGTATGTACAGATGGCTAAACTGAGTTTAGGGGTTGACAGTCTGAAAGGATTTATTCCCGGAGACCCTGAAATGGGTTACGAAGCAGAGGTAGATTGGGGGACATCGATTGCACAGATTGGCGGGAAAGAAATACGGCTGAAATTTTTTTGTATGAGGTCAAAGTATTCCGGAAAACATTTTGTACGTTTTTATTGTTGTGAGCGACAACAGGCGTTTTTCGATGCTCATCTTCATGCGTTCCAATTTTTTGGAGGAGTTTTCCGCATCCTTATCTATGATAATTTGACAACAGCAGTTCACAAAGTACTGAAAGGCAGGGATCGTATCGAACAGGAATCATTTAGCAAATTCAAGGCCTACTATAATTTTGAAGCTCGTTTTTGTACGCCCGGTGAAGGTCATGAAAAAGGAGGAGTCGAAGGGATGGTGGGCTATGTAAGACGGAATTATATGGTTCCAGTTCCAGAAGCAGCGACTATAGAATTATTAAATGAGAAAATTCTCAAGGAATGTATCGCGTATGGGGATCATCGAATTGGTGGACGTGAGAACAAGGTGAGCGAGATGTTTGAAGTCGAAAAAGATCGATTGCTGTCTCTTCCTGAAATTCCGTTCAGCAATATTCAAACGAATTCCGGAACTGTAGATAAATATGCTACCGTAACTATTGATAAAAATCACTATTCTGTACCGGTGCAGTATGTAGGATATAAAGTCCATACGGTGGTTTTTGTGGATCGTGTGGAGATTTCCTGGAATGGAAAAAAGGTGAGCAGTCATGAGCGGATGTATGACACGAATCAATGGATTCTGAACCCGGATCATTACCTTGATCTGATCGAACGGCGCCCCATGTCTTTTACGAGCGCCCGCCCGATTAAACAGTGGAAAGAGAATTGGCCGAAATGCATGAATGTGATGCTGGAACGCCTTTGTGAATTTCATGGAACCAGCAAAGGAATAAAAGAATTTATTATGGTTCTGAAGCTGTATCGGGACTACAGTGTTTCCGATGTGGAGGCTGCAATCGAATTAGCTATCCAGTCGAACGTTAGAAGCAGCGAAGGGGTAAAACAAATTTTGATTTATACTGCGGATACCCATCGGGAATTGCCTCCATTGACGAATTGGCAAACGTTACCTCCTCCCGATCTGAAAGACTATGCCCAATTGGGAGGTGTGTTATGAACCCAGGGACTCTGGTATCCTTAACCTATCAGTTAAAAGAACTGAATCTCTCAAGCATGGCTAAACATATTGAGAGCCATATTCGTCAGGCAAAAGAAACCGGGATGAGTTATGAAGAATTTCTGCTCCTGTTAACTGACTTAGAACTTCAGATGAGAACGGAAAACCGGTACAAACGAAAGTTAAAAGAAGCGAAGTTTCCTCTGATCAAATCGTTAGCCATGTTCTATTTTGAGGAATCTCCAGATTTAGATATGCGCCTTATTCAGGAACTTGCAACCGGAGAATTTATTAAAGCGCATAAAAACGTTATTTTTCTTGGCAGAAGCGGCACAGGAAAAACCCATCTCTCTACTGCACTTGGAATTGAAGCATGTAAACAGGATTTCAGGACTCGTTTTATTACGGGGTATGGGTTGGTCAATGAATTGATCGAAGCCAGAAAAGACAAGGAGTTCTCCAGAGTAATCCAGAAATATAGCCGCTACGACCTTCTAATTCTTGACGAACTGGGGTACGTCCCTTTTTCAAAGGAAGGGGCTGAATTGCTCTTTCAGGTATTAGCGGAACGCCATGAACGCGGATCAGTTATGATTACAACCAATTTAGGATTTGGTGACTGGACACAGATATTTGGCGATCCAACAATGACCGCTGCTCTTTTAGACAGGCTTACCCATAAAGCACATATCATCACCTGTTCATGGAATAGTTATCGACTTAAAGAAACATTGAAAGGAAAATAAAACGAATACTGAGAGAAAATATTCGATACCATTTTGGGTTTAACGCTTTATAGACCAAAGTATAGATTTTTAGTTTTCATATGTTAGGAGGTGATAAAAAACATAGAAAAAATTTAATGGTAAAAATTTTAATTAATAATAGGTAAATATTGTAATACAATGATATAAATGTGTCTTTTATTAAATTTTATAGGTGGTCAATTTTAGGTTAGCACAGGTGGTCAATTTTCAGTTGGCATTTCTAACACCTAAATTAACAGTTTTAAAACCAGAAGGAGATTTAACTTTTATAGTAATTTTATTTATAAAATTATCTCTACCAAAGATTTCATCTAAAATTATTTTTATATAAGAGTCTTCGTTATCATCAACTTGAATAAAAATTGCCCCAGCATTGCATAATATATCTTTAAGCAAAATCAATCTATCTCTCATTAGTGTTAACCACTCCGAATGAGCCAGATTATCATCATAGTTCTCAAACGCACTTCCTGTATTATAAGGAGGATCAATATAAATACACTTTACCTTTTGCTCATCTGGCAGCTTATCAAAATGTTTTTTCAAGGTATTTAAAGCGAGTAAATTATCCCCTTTAATAAGTATATTTTTGATTTCTGGATCATCTTTATCAGATTCCTCAACTTCATATATTTTTTCAAACAATGTACCCTTCTGAATTTTCTCTCTAGCTATATAAGCTTTCTGAAAGATAAGAGGTCTTGCTTCCTTTACTCTAATATCGTTTCTGTCAACCCAAAAGGGTTGAACCCCTTTTCCTTCTTTCTCATCAATTTCATAAAACAAAGCTTCTTCTTTGTTAATCCAATTGATTCGAGGTGCTGGAATGTCATTTTCTCCTGCTGGCGAAGATTCATCACGTAGTAAAATAGACTTCTGTTTATTAAACCACTCTAGAGTTAATGAACCTTTATAATTCTTTGACATTACTGTACTCCTGAGCATAATTTTACTTGATAACAAGTATCACACATTTTTTTGTTACAAGTCTTATTGAGAATGTTAGACATGATTTGATTTGCAGATGTAATGATTAGCTGTTTTGTGCTGTTTAAATCTTCATTAAACAGTTCTTTTGTGTCTGGGTGTGGTAGCTCTTCATCAAGATTGTAAATTTGTAAGAAATCAGCTTTTTCTCCTGATAATTCTTGGTATCCAAGAGCATAAAGAGATAACTGTTCCATTGAAACTTCTCTTATTTGAACATCCTCTCTGGATTTAAAGTCAACAATAGTTGTTGTAAATGTTCCATCAAGATTCTTTTTCTTGATTAAGTCCATTCTGCCATTAACCATAATACCATCACCTAAATCGAGTTGGATGTCTTTTTCTGCAAACACAATATCTTTAAAACTATCTTTATTCAGTTCTAAATATTTCTTTGTTAATGTGTTAATTTTGTCTTTTGATGCTATCTTTTTCTTTTCTGTTTCATAAGGTAAATGAACATGTTTGTTTAACAAGTCAGGTAAATCTTTATCTTCTGTATCAATACCTTCTAAACTTTTTCGATGAATTTCCATAAGTAAGTTATGAATTGACCTGCCATACCCCATAGGTGTGCTAATAGGTTGAGTAAAGCCATAAAGACTGATTAATTTAAACCTATAAGAACAATCAAAAAAAGATTTTAAAACAGAAAAATTAAGCATGATAGACTGGGTACCTTTTTGCGGCTGAAGGCTACTATCCTGAAGGATGGCTCAATAATACTTATAAAACTCCTAATGCAGTGCAAATTATGACAATTTTTCAAGCAAAAGGTTTGGAGGTTCCAGTAGTTTTTATTCCAGGATTAAATAGAAATTATTTACCTATAAAAAGAGTTAGTGGAAAACAAGTATGGCATTACTTAGACAAGTCATTAATAAAAGACCAATATCGCTATGAAGGAACTGAAGAGGATGAAAGAAGACTACTGTATGTTGCAATTACAAGAGCAAAAAAATTTCTATTTTTATCAAGGGCTCCAGTAGCTCAAAATAAGCTTTATCAGCAGGAATCTAAGTTTTGCAAAGAGTTTTCTCATTCTGATTATGTATTTTCATCAAAGCAAAGGGATTTTTCTGAACGTAAAAGAATTACTCC
>PDZT01000324.1 GCA_002753105.1 Deltaproteobacteria bacterium YD0425bin50
AAAATAGATGGCAATAACGATTGGCAAAAAAATAAAGATAAATTCTAAAGAATTAAATAACATGTAGTTTATGGGTTAATACTGGACAATACGTTCATTAATAGATTCAATATTTCTTTTGAGTTGATCTTTTAAAAATTGGAATGCCATTTCCCCTTCAATAGAAATATCTTTATTATACAACACTGTGTTATGAAATTTTTCGATTTGGTCTTTACTGGTACTATCAATAAGTTCATCAATAATTTTAATTTCATTGCCTACAATATTGTAAATCAAAATCTGGCTATAGGTCTTCGCTCCTTGGGTATCTTTAATCAGTTCCCCGATGATTTTATGATTGCTGATCTGCATATTTTTGGGCACGGGTTGATAATCCATCATTTCTGAAAATAGGGAAAGAAATTCAAGTACAGCATTGGCATCTCTGTTGATGAATGCCTGTAAACCATCTAACGCGATTAAATCAAAATCTAATGCTGTTGCCTTTAGATCAAGCTGTTTAATCGTTTCGTGGCGAATGGTTTTTAGAGTTTTTTCTTTTTTACTGACAAGTACGTCCGTATCATTTAATATTTTTATAGCATTGCGAATACTGATCATTTCTTTAATGGTTGGACTTTTGCGTAATAACACATCCGATACACTTGTTTTGTAAAGCGGTAGATCATTATCCAACACCATTACCCATGTATCCTGATTTTCATCGTGCAATACATAAAGATTCATCTCTCTTTGCCTTTGAAACTGAAACGGACTCATTTCCATTATTTTTTTCATGTTTTTTAGATCAATGCGATTATATGGACTTTGAAATCTTATAGATTCAATAACTTTTTTGGTAAGATGGTCGATAGAAATTTTACGCAATAATTTTTCTTTAAATGTCATCATCAGCTAATCCTGTTCTTTTTCTTTTAAAAATATTTTATGATCTACAAGCGATAACGAATAAATTATAGCTTTAAAAAATTTTTGTTCTCCAAAAATATTGGTTAATTGGATACCTTTTCCTTCAGGCAGAACCGTATCCACCGATTCCATAATGAGTTTCATTTCGCCATTTTTGAGTAAGTAGGCATTCGCTTCACACATAAAATTTCCTCCTGTAATAAAAAAAGCAACTAAATATCTGTTGAGGTTACGATTTAGTTTTTATCATCGGGCTTAAATGATCTCGGATTAATATATCAATTAAATGCGGCAAAGGATTCGGAGACACCCCAATGATTTCAATATGCTCTTGGGTTAACGGCAAAAGCAATTTTTTTGCACTTGCAGATGAAATGGCTTCAGCAATTTTGGGTGTAACTTCCCCCATCATTGCGTGTGCCAGTACAATACCAATGGGGCCAATAATTATATCTGCGATGCGAACAGTGTTGACAATTGCATTTTCACCTGATGCGCCACGATTTGCCCGTGATTTTAACATTTGAGCCGTAGCAATTGCATTGGTTCCAAGTGCAATCACCTCAAGGCTTTCCTCAAATTCCTCTTTGATTTTTTTAATAATAACGCTTCCAATCCCACCACCTTGACCATCAATGACACAAATTCGTTTCATAAAAAACCAAAATTTTTCTGATGCTTTATTTATAATTTTTCCAACCGTTTATTATCTTTTCTTTGCTTTTTTGCAAGACGACGGCTAGGCCCTTTTTTTATGGTTGATTTTTTCCAACCTTGATGGTCATCTTCTTCAGCGCTAGTGCCTTTCATATTCATATATTCAGCCATAATCAATTTATCTTCAAAATCTGTGGATTGAATTACCGTTGATCCTTGAGATTCAACAAAATGAATAATTTCCCTATCTGACGTAACAATAACTGCTTTTTCGCGTTCTTTGGTTGACATTCGTCGAATGACCGTATCAGCAATCTCTCCTTTTGAAGAATAGAGAATATGAATACCCTTTACATTATTTATGGACTCTGCGTTTCTAATATCAATCCCATCAAAAACCACTGTGATTTTATGAGATTTAATTTTTTTATATGCAGCCAGCCTATTCAGCAAGGCTTCACGGCCAAACTGGATATCCTGTTGATCAATGCTCCGTAATTGACTTGACTGACGTATAAGATTGTATCCATCAATGATTATATGTAACCCCATAATCGTAATCCTGATTTCATGAGGCAACAGGTTGTTGACGTTCTTTTAGCATCTGAACTATACGTTCAAATTCGTCAGCAGTATGAAAATCAATTTCAATCTTGCCTTTATCCCCTTTTTTATGAATACGGACACGCGTATTAAACTGAGCAGAAAGAGACTGAGTCATGCTTGAAACATAAACATCTTCAGGAGTTGCTTCTAATTTTTCAGGTTCTTTTTTGGGTGTTTTGAATTGTTTAATTAGCTCTTCGGTTTGACGTACTGAAAAGCCTCTGGCAATTAATATTCTCCATACTTCAAGCATTTGAGATTCATTTTCAGTCCCAAGCAGTGCTCTTGCATGACCCATGGAAATCAATGAACTCCGAAGACTATTTTTAATTTCTTCAGGTAATTGACGCAGCCGTAAACTATTTGTAATTGCAGAACGGCTTTTTCCAACACGAATGGATAATTGTTCCTGAGTCAAATTAAACTCTGAAATTAATAATTGATAAGCATCCGCTTCTTCCAAGGGGTTTAAATCCTGACGCTGAATATTTTCAACAATAGACATTTCAAGCAATTCTGTATCTGTAACATCCTTAATGATTACAGGCACTTTGCTTAATCCTGCCATTTTTGCAGCTCGAAGCCTTCGTTCTCCAGCAATCAGCTCATATCTATTGGCTGATATTTTTCTTACAATTAAGGGTTGAAGGATGCCTTGTACTTTGATGGAATCGCATAATTCATTCAAATTTGTGTCAGAAAACTGCATTCTGGGTTGAAAGCGATTTGAATGAATCCATTGCACTTCACAGAGGAAATATTCTAATTGGCCAGATTCATTTTCCAACGATGACTCCATTATTGAATCAAATGAAGGAATAAGAGCTTCTAAGCCCCTGCCAAGAACTGGTTTTTTATGCTTTTTATTTTTGTCATCATTTTTATCTATAGGTTCATTTTCCATTTTTTTTTCTTTAATAATTGTGGTAGTATTTTTATTTTTCATGAGAGAGCAGATGAATCTTAATTATTTATGCAATATCTCTTTTGCCAAATCTGCATAACCTTTTGCTCCGGGTGAATTGGGATCATAAATAAAAATCGGCTTTCCAAAACTTGGGGCTTCGCCTAATTTTATGTTTCTCGGTATTTTAGTTTTAAAAATGAGTTCTTTAAAAAATTTCTCAGCATCTTCGGCAACCTGATTGGATAAATTGGTACGTTTATCAAACATAGTTAATAAAATGCCTTCAATTTTAAGAGATGGATTAAAACTACGCTTGATACGTTTAACTGTCTGAATTAATTGACCTAAGCCTTCTAAAGCATAAAATTCACTTTGTAAAGGAATTAAGACAGAGTTCGCAGCAGTCATTGCATTGAGCGTTAATAAACTTAAAGACGGTGGGCAGTCTAAGATGATGTAATCATAATGGTCTAACAAATCAGTGAGTAAGTTTTTCAGCAATGTTTCTCTGGATGGAGTGGACATCATTTCTACTTCAAATCCAATGAGTTCCATCCGTGAAGGAATAACATGTAAATGTTCAATTGTCGTGTTCACGATCAGATGTGTCGGTGGAACCTGACCGATGAGTCCATGATAGAGAGTATTTTTGAGAGTGTTTTTATCAACACCAACACCAGTGGTAGCATTGGCTTGAGGATCACAATCCACCAGTAATGTTCGTTTTGTAAGAATCGCAAAGGCTGCGGCTAAATTAATTGCTGTGGTTGTTTTTCCAACACCGCCTTTTTGGTTGGCTACGCAGATAATTTGTGTCATAGTGAGTTTTCAGTTTTCAGTTTTAGTTTTTAATTTTAGTTTTTGTAAGCTTAAACCACATATTATTTTTGTTTAAAAGTCTTTAAAACTATTCAATAGGGTATTGTCAAGGATTTCATCATATAAATTTTAACTTGATAAGTAAATGATTTATCTATTACAATTGAACTATCTTACACAAGAGGTAATTATATGTACAAAAAAATTCATTTCATGCTTCAACGTGTATTCATACTATTTTTCATACTATTGTATGAATCTCAATCAGCCTATAGCATTAGTATCAAGCAGGAAGAAGAAATTTCCAAAGAGTTTATGAAATATGTTCATAATCAATATCAAATTATTGAAGACCCAGTCTTATCTTATTATGTAAACGAGATTGGTCATTCCATTGTTAAGGTACTCCCACCTCATCCTTATCAGTTTCATTTTTATATTGTAAAAGATGATGTATATAACGCATTTGCTGGCCCCGGAGGCCATATTTTTGTTCACAGCGGGTTATTTGAATCTATGGAAACTGAAGATGAGTTAGCGGGTATTTTAGGCCATGAAATCGCTCATGTTTTATGCAGGCATATTTCTGACATGATTGATCGGTCAAAAACTATTGGTATTGGAACACTTGCAGGGATCGCAGCCGGCATTTTTTTAGGGCTTAGCGGTGCTCCAACAGCTGCGACTGCTTTAACTATCGGGTCTATGGCTGCCGGACAATCTTTACAATTGGCCTATACACGGGAAAATGAGATACAGGCTGACCAAAGCGGTTTAAAATACTTAAATAAAGCAGGGTATTCATCTGCCGGGTTGTTAAAAATGTTAAAAAAAATTCGCAATAAACAGTGGTATGGTCCAAAAGAAATTCCG
>PDZT01000325.1 GCA_002753105.1 Deltaproteobacteria bacterium YD0425bin50
CCCTGTCCCCCTACGCTGACAGCCTTAAATATGGCGTCCATTTTGAATCAGTTTTCTGGCGCATCGCCTTTATTTCCAAGGTTTTCAGCATCCCATTGAACTGAACCAGTGCCAACTTTACACTCCCGCTGCGTATCAATGATATCGCAACGCAAGTCAATATGAGCACATCGACATTCCACCATCATTTTCGAGCGCTGACAGCTATGAGTCCGCTGCAGTACCAAAAATGGCTGCGTTTAAATGAAGCAAGGCGTTTAATGCTCACGGATCGTCTTGATGCAGCCACCGCGGCATTTCAAGTTGGATATGAAAGCCCATCCCAATTCAGCCGCGAGTACAGTCGTTTGTTTGGCGACTCGCCATTACGCGATATCACGAATTTGCGTCAAATGAAGTAAAGCCTCTGATTCTCTTAGTCAGGATGAAATTAAAAAAATTATTACCTCATCACAAAATAAAAATGCCAACTCTGTATAACCGGATTTCTTGTTTTTAATAATGGATATTTCCTGCAGTTACTTGAGGGAGGCATGAATTTATCGAAGACCTGTTTAAAAAATCGTAGTAGATTCCCGCCATTATCCCGGAAATACATCAAATATATTGAAAAAATATAAACTCCCTAAAGTTATAAGGTTATAAGTAACGTTGAATTAATATATTTGCGTCATCACAGTTTAGCGGTTTGGAAAATAAAAATCCCTGTACCTCATCACACTCATATTGTTTCAGTTGTATCAATTGAGTTTGTTTTTCTACGCCTTCAGCTACCACCTTAAGCCCTAAATTTCGAGCCAAAGCCAATATTGTCTTAACGATTTCCCAATTTCCATCTTTGCTACTACGCCCACTTACAAATGATCGGTCAATTTTTAAATAATCTACTGGAAATTCATGCAAATATTTCAACGAGGAGTAACCCGTACCAAAATCGTCTATCATTAGAATTACACCGAGTTGTTTCAACTTCATCAAAATTTCTTTCGATGATTTTACATCGATCATGACAATGCTTTCAGTAATTTCTAATTTCAGTTGATAGGGTTTTATTTGGTATTGATCCAATATCCCTGCAACGTATTCTACAAAATAAGGGTCTTTTAATTGTTTACATGATATATTTACACTTATACTCAAACAGGGTTGAGAATAAAAATGATTTTCCCATTGTTTTAATTGATGAGAGGCTTCAGCAAGAACCCATTTTCCTATAGAAACAATAAGCCCTGTTTCTTCTGCAATCGGAATAAATTTATTTGGTGAAATCATTCCATAGCGTGGATGATGCCATCGAAGCAATGATTCAAATCCTTCAAGATCATTGTTGGATAATGAAAAGATGGGCTGATAATAGAGTTCAAGTTCTTTATTTTGAAGAGCCTGTCTCAAATCATTTTCTATTTCCATGCGTTCAATGACTTTGGAATGCATTTTTTTATTAAATACTTTAAAACAACCTTGACCAAGTTCTTTTGCACAGTACATGGCAATGTCAGCATTTCTTAAAATATGATCTCCATCCTGACCCTCTTGATTTTTTAAGACCACGCCAAAACTTGCCCCTGAAATGATTTGATGATTAAAAATATCAAAGGGTTTTTCCATCAATTGCTTCATGCGCATTACAATCTCAATCACCTCACGTGGATGGCTTAATTCTTCGAGAATTACTGCAAATTCATCCCCACCAAGTCTTGCAACCGTATCCATAGATCGAATACAATTGGCAAGTCTTTGACTTATTTGAATGAGTAATTGATCTCCATACTGGTGTCCAAGGCTATCATTAATTCTTTTAAACCGGTCGATATCAATCATGATTACTGAGAAATAATAGTCTGCCCTACGCTTGGAACGTTCAATAGCACGATCAAGACGTTCTCTAAAGAGACTCCGATTAGGAAGACCTGTAAGTGAATCATGCAATGCTTGATGACTTAGCTGTTTTTCATATAGTTTGCGTTCAGAAATATCCCGATAGCAATAAAAAATACCATGAATGTGACCATTAATTTTTGTAGGATAGCCTAAAACAGAGACATCGAGCAAATGGCCTTGTTTGTGTTTTCGTTTTGTTTCTTTTGTAACAGATTTGCCATCCATAATGATTTTTCTCATGAATTCAATTTCATGAAGCAAATCATGAGGAACCAAAATCGTGCGGTTATATAACCCACTAATTTCGTTACGGGAATATCCAAATAAATATTCAAATGCATCATTAATATTGATTATTTGTCCGGAAATATTGATAAGAACGATAGCCATCGGCGAATTATCAAAAAGTTGTTGAAAGTACACTCGTTGTTCTTCTAAGGCTAATTCAGCTTGCTTGCGCTGAGTAATATCCACAACAGTTCCTTCATAGTACTTCAGTCGTCCTGTATCATCATACACAACTCGTGCATTTTCACTAATCCATATAATTCGGCCATCTTTACATCGTACTTCAGATTCAAAGCCTTGAACAAGGCCTTTTTGAGTAATTTCTCTAATAAAATCATCACGGCGGCACGGATTTACATACAATTGATTTTTAATATCAGAAAAAAAAACGAGCAACTCTTCCTTAGAAGAAAAACCATATATTTTAGCCAAAGAAAGATTTGCCATGAGGTAGGTACCCTCAGGAGTTGTTCTGAAAATGCCTTCCACAGCATTATCAAAAATACTTTTAAAATCAGCTTTGACTTTTTCTAATTCACTCTTAATTAACTCTATTTCGTTTTGATTTGTAGTCATATTATATCTGATTTCTACTATAGTTATATCTTAAATTGTGACACTACTTTTTGCAATTCTAAAGCAATATTTGCCAAATCATCAGCTTCATTGGATACATTGGAAGAATTTACAAAAGTTACTTCAATCGATTTTCCAATATTGGTCATATAGTTAGAAATCCTATCCGATGATTTTGAAGTCGTTGTTACATCTTTTGCTATTAGTTTAGCAGCTTGAGCAACTTGACCAATATTCGTTTCTACATCAGATTCAAAGAGGATAACTTCTTGAATATTCTTTGAAAAAATCTGTACTGATGAGGATGTTCTACCAATATTGTTTGCAATTTCATTGATCGTAACAGTTTGTTCTTCCACGGCTGCGGCTATTGTAGAGATGATGGTGTTTATTTCAGATATAACTGATATTATCGATTTGATAGCTTCGATAATTTTTTCTGTATTGACTTGTATAGTTGTAACTTTTCCCCTGATTTCTTCTGTTGCCTTACTGGTTTCTCTTGCTAATTCTTTGACTTCATTAGCTACAACCGCAAATCCTTTTCCAGCCTCGCCAGCGCCTGCCGCTTCTATTGTTGCATTTAAAGCAAGAAGATTTGTCTGAGATGCGATATTTTTTATTACATCAACGACAACACCTATTTCTTTTGCCGCATCTCCAAACACATTTAAAATCTCCGAACTTTTTTGCGCCTGAATGGTTGAATTTTGCACAAATGAAGCACCTCTTGCTGCATTTTTGGATACTTCATTCAACGTTAGGTTCATTTGATCTATAGCCGTTGCTACGGCATGAATTGCGTTGGATACATTATCCGTTTCATCTCCGATCTGTTTTGTATTCATTGTAACTTCACTTGATGACGTTGATACTGAAGCTATTTGCGAACTTACTTCTTCTGCTGCGGATGCGATATTTCTAATATTGTCAACAACGTTATGAACGAGTATGCTCACTTCATCGGAAAATGAATTGATCTCTTTTGATTTTACAGTAAGATTCTCTGACGTTTCTTTTAATAAATTTGATTTATGAATAAGGCGTTGAATGGTATCTGATACTTGCTGAATAATTTTTTGAATATTATTTATTGAAAAAAGTAAATCACGGGTTGCACCTCCAATTTCATTATGATGATATTGCTTGATTTCTATTGAAAGATCGTTTTGGGAGAGACGATTGATTACAAAAAATAACTGATTCAATGAAAATTTAATTTCTTTAATGATGAAAACAACCATCAACATTGCAATAAATAAAGCAAATGCTGTAAATGCTAAAGCCATTAATCGTTTATTTTTATGATGCTCAATTCGAATATTTAATAAACGATCCAGTTCTAAAGAAGCTCCATCCCATAACTTAAAAGTTGCATCTATTGCTTTTTCTGTTAATACAATAAAATTATCTGTATTTAAAAAGGTTCCTATAGCAATTTTTTCAAGTGTATTGAATAATACTATATTTGATTCTTGATATGATTTAAGTAACGGACGTATAGTGTTATCTAACGAATTGCTGATGCCATAAAAATTGCTATCCTCATTTAATGAGGTAAGGGTACTTGCTACAATTCTATCTATGTCAGATTGCTTTAATAGGGAAGCAAAAATCATAAGTTGAATTTTTTCATGTTCCGAAATCTGTTGTTTATTTAATATATCTTCAGTAATATTTAAAATTTTCCACAATCTATCCTGAGTTTGTGGCAGTGCCAGTAGGGTAATATCCATTAAATAATAGCTGTCAAGGTCTGGATCTAAAATGAGATTGGATGTATCGCCGCAATGCGTTATCATATCTCGAATATCTTGAATAAATGATTCATGCTCTTTGTAAATAGCATCCGTTTTTTTCCCTTGCCACGATTGGATTTGTTTCCACTTCTGTTTGATTATTAAAATTTGTAAATGTTTTCTATTTCTTAAAGACAGACCATTTTCAGTAAACTGAAGGTCTGCGCCAATTTTTGTATTAACTTGTTCAAGCTCCGTAAAAATTTGATCAATCTCTTCAGTG
>PDZT01000326.1 GCA_002753105.1 Deltaproteobacteria bacterium YD0425bin50
GGTGTAAACCCCTTTTATCATTATGAACCAGAAACCGGCAGTACCACGGTTACCGTTGAAGTGATGCAATGGGTTACTGATACTCCTGACTCCTTTTTATTTCAAAAACAAATGCTTTTACGGGAAACAGCCGATCAGCTTGTTCAATATAGACTGAATGCAAAAATTGGTAAAGATGATACCCCATTTACAGAAGCGAGCATAAGCTCTGGTATTCATTTACAACATATCGCTTATTCAGATATCACTGCAATGTGTCAACCGAATCAATGGGAAAAAACCCTTTCAACCATTGAACAGGAAATTCGAAAAGCCTTACAGTACGGATTTACTCCGTCTGAGATTGAGCGAATCAAAAAAGAACAACTGGCAAAACTTGAAAATAATGTCAAATCCGCAGCCACACGAAACAGTCAACATATTTCAAGGCAAATCATTGCAAGTTTGGTAACAGACCGTGTATTTTTATCGCCCAAGCAAAAACAGGAATTATTTGTACCCGTGATAGAAGCCATGACAACAACTGACCTTCATCAGGCATTACTAGAACATTGGCCATCAGATCATCGACTTGTTATTGTTACGGGAAATGCCGCTATTCAGGGAAACACCAAAGAAGAAATAAACCAACGTATTTTACAAACCTATAACCAAAGCCAAACGGTTGCCATTTCTTCACCCATTGAAAAGAAAACAGTTCAATTCCCTTATCTTCCAAAACCAGATACACCCGGCGAAATTATCAAATCTACAACACTCGACGATATTGGCGTTGAACAAATTGATTTTGAAAATTTAGTTCGGTTGAATATCAAGTCAACTCCATTTAAAAAAGACGAGGTATTGGTTAGCCTTATGTTTGGCAAAGGAAAACAATGTGAACCTGAGTCTCAACCCGGATTAGCGTTACTTACAGAACGCGTAATCAATGAAAGCGGTTTTGGATCGCTTGAAAAAGACGACTTGGAACGAGCATTAGCAGGCCGCGAAGCCACAGTAAGTTTCTTTGTTAATGAAGATCATTTTCGTGTTGCTGGCCGATGTATTTCTAAAGAACTCGAATTGATGTTTCAACTATTATATACATATTTCCATGATATTGCCTTTAGAGAAGATGCCTATCATTTGTGTTTAAAACGGTATGAGCAGGAGTTTCAGTCTTTAGCGAATACAGTTGAAGGAGTATCCGATATTGAAGGAGATCGGTTCCTCGCAAATAATGATTCCCGATTTGGTTTAGCTGATCCTAAACAGATGAATACGCTGTCCATCGACCATATGAAATCATGGATAATGCCTTATATTCAACAGGCTATGCTAGAAATTTCAGTGGTAGGTGATGTGGATAGCCAAAAGGTAAAAGAACTCGCAGCACTGTATTTCGGTACACTTCCAAAACGAACGTCGAATCTAACTCCGTGTGTTCAAAGACCCAATCCAACATTTCCACATGCTCAACATAAGCAGTTTCATGTACCAAGCCAAATCCCAAAAGCAATTTTAGAAATTGCATATCCTACAGATGATTTCTGGAACATCCAGAGAACACGCAGGCTTTCAGTTCTCGCTCAAATCGTTTCTGAAAAATTGCGTGAAACTGTTCGGGAAAAGGAAGGGGCTTCTTATTCTCAATATGCATACAATTTGTCAAGTCGGGCATATGCAGGCTACGGTATTTTTCATATTGTCGTTCATGCCTATCCAGATCAGGTTGACGCATTAATTCCACAAGTTCAGCAATTAGCTAATGATATATATGATAAAGGTATTGATGATACACAGCTTAAACTTGCAATTGAGCCAATCTTAACGAGTATTCGTGATATGCAGCGTACAAATCAATACTGGCTGATGAATGTGCTTGAACGATCCAATAATTATCCCCAACAACTTGAATGGAGCAGAACGATGATGAAAGATTTTGCATCCATCAGTCGTGACGAGATATCGATGTTGGCAAAGACTTATTTAAAGCCGAAAAAAAATTGTACTATGGTGATAACGCCCAAAAAATAGAAATGACAAATTACGAATTAGGTATGTTATGAAACATGAAGCTAAACTATATCTTGCAGGTCATACCGGATTAGTCGGATCCGCACTATTTCGTAAATTGAATTCCAGTGGTTATTCTCATGTAATTACCAGCTCTCATCATGAACTGGATCTAACTGACCAAAAAGCTGTGGCTGATTTTTTTTCAAAACATAAACCGGAATATGTTTTTCTTGCTGCAGCCCGAGTCGGTGGAATTCATGCAAACAGCCATTTTCCCGGTGAATTTATATATCAAAATTTAATGATTCAAACGAATGTGATTCATCAATCTTATCTTCATCAGGTAAAGCGACTTTTGTTTCTTGGTTCTTCTTGTATTTATCCGGGGCAATGCCCTCAACCCATGAAAGAAAATGACTTTATGACTGGTGTTCTTGAACCGACAAATGAACCTTATGCTATAGCTAAAATATCCGGAGTTGAAATGTGTTGGGCTTATAATCGGCAATACAACACATGCTTTATACCTGTAATGCCTACAAATTTATATGGCATAAATGATAATTTTAATCTAAGCACTTCGCATGTTGTTCCAGCCTTATTACGAAAATTCCACGAAGCTGTCCAATCGCGAGCCGAAAAGGTAAGTTTATGGGGAACTGGTATTGCCAAACGTGAATTCCTTTATGTGGATGATCTGGCAGATGCATGTGTTTTTCTAATGAATGAATCTGTGGAAAAAATAAAAACCATTGCAGGTGAAACGAATCGATTGCTGTTGAATATCGGAACTGGTAAAGAGATTACGATTCAGGCATTGGCTGAATTGATCGGTGAGATTACCGGGTTTTCTGGAATCATTCAATATGATTCAACAAAACCAGATGGGACTCTACTAAAACGGTTGGATATTTTCCGAATGAAACAATTGGATTGGGAAGCACAAACTAAACTAAAGGATGGGCTGATAAAAACATATCAATGGTATAAAGATACAATCCACGAATAAGGCATCTGAGTCAAAAAGTTAATCCCATCGATCAAAATCGGTTCGAATAAGTTGGATTTGTTTTAAAATAATCTCTTTTTTAAGATTAAACCAGATCATGCTCATCAAGATGACTGCGCCAATTCCAATCAGTAAAATTCCTTTTCCTAAAGCCTGTTGCGGGTAAAAGCGTATCAATTGAGCAGTAATATTGATCAGCATAAATATGACACCGCCATATAAAAATGCCCGAATCCGCATTGCAATTCCTAAAATAATGCCTGTAAGACTGAGGGCAAGAATTAATCCCAAAACCCATAATTCCGGACGCAACATAACATCCACTGTAGCGCATGTATAAAGTGAACAGATTGCTGCCAAACGCGTACCATTCAGAACACTTCGTTTTAATTCCCTACGATGTAACTGCAATATCAGCAATACGCTTAGTGTTGCCGGCACAAGATAGAGCTGAATCAGATCAACGTGTTCAGACCAAACCGGTATCCACGAATATATGGCTATATTAAAAGCAGCTATAGACATATACAGAGTGAACATGTTGCGCGTTACATAATAAAAGGAAAGATAATATACCCCTAAAAAGATTAAAAATTGACTCAGTTCATGTGAATGTGTATTGATTGTTAGCAGAGCAGCTAAGGGTAAAACAATCGCCGTCCGTTGTAGCGGATGAGTAATAGACTGAATACTGCTGAGACGAGTCCATAAAAAAAGGCTAAGAGAATATCCTATAATTATACTTGTATCAATGATTCCGGGAGATACAGCCCCAACACACAGCAGCCGTACATAAACAAGAAAAACGCTGATTGCTAAAATAATCCGATACACCCATTCTGATGAATGCGTTTTTGCTGTTTTGTGAATCGAGTATCCAATCCAAATGCATAAGGTACATAAAGCCGGAATTGCCTGAATCCATGCATGTGATGGCGGTAATGGCTTGAGTTCATGAATAAAAAAACCAAAGTGCGCTGCCCATTCAGTAAACATAATACCCATAATTAAATTCAGATGAATGATCTGATTGGCTTGTATTTTAGGGTAATGGGTTTGTATTACCTGAATACCATAAGGCTTTATATAATAACCGAATGCCATCATCAGAGTGAGTTGAAATGAATACCATGGTAAAAGAAAAGTGAATTGACTGATTTGGATCAGCAAAAACACAACCATTTCCCATATAGTCGATATTTTTATGCCTTTTGATAATGAAAAAAATAATAATGGCCATGCATGTAATACAATCAGAGCTAAAATTTGTGCACCAATTCGCCAAAACCGTTGATCTCGCCGTAACCCGATACCTGTCATCACCGTAATTAATATAATAAGCACAAGAATAATTTCAGGCAAAGAAGGCTTTTGCCAAAAGAGAAGCAGTGCAAGTGAAACCAAAGGTAAGCCATAAAGCCAATGAGTTATCGCTTTTTGAAAAGAAGCTGTTTTTGGAAATGGATTGATAAAAAAATTCCATGCACATATAGCAAAACACAACGGCATTCTCGGAATAAGAATTGGGTACTGGAGTGCAACTGCGATTATTAGGCTAAACAAAGAAAGGAACATGCCATGAGCAATCCATGTAAGTATTGTCTCGCTGCTGTTGCGTAGTAGTAAAAAGAAATATATCGCGTATAAAATTAAATTACCGATATAAAAAAGATCAGGGAAATTACCGGTAATTATACTTTCGCTGAATAGGATCAGGAGTAAGCCCTGCCATGGCCAAAAACCTGAATCGATTTCA
>PDZT01000327.1 GCA_002753105.1 Deltaproteobacteria bacterium YD0425bin50
CTTCATATTAAACACGATGAGGCAATTTTAGTTGGTACTGGTATGATTGGGTTAGGTGTTACTCCTTCTGCGAATGCACCCGAAACCATTTATTTTAAAGAAATTTAACTTTAGATTTTTCAATACCATGAGGCGAACCATGTATCCATATTTATTTACACCCATCCATATCAATCAGGTAGAAATAAAAAATCGAATTGCCTATCCAGCATTAGGGCTGTTGTATTCCTATGACCGAAAATTAAATGATCGGTATTATCATTTTTTTGAAGAACGCGCCAAAGGCGGTGCAGGAATTGTTACTGTTGGGCCGGTTGGCGTTGATTTTATTGGCTCTGGGTTTATTGTACTGGGTATTGACACGGATGATGCAATTCCCGGATTTCAAAAATTAACCCATCTCATCAAATCTCATGGTGCAAAAGCATGGATTCAACTGTTTCATGCAGGAGCATATTCTCATCCGTTACTGATTAACAACCAACAGCCCATTGCACCATCTGAACAGTTTTGTCGGTATTCAAAAACAACACCAAAAGCCATGACGATTGAAGATATTCATCAGGTTCAACACGCATTTTGTGATGCTGCAAAACGCGCTCAGGAATCTGGATTTGACGGCGTAGAAATCATTGCATCAGCCGGATATCTGATTACGCAATTTTTATCGCCGTTAACCAATCATCGTGAAGATGAGTATGGCGGCAGTTTTGAAAACCGTCTGCGTTTTCCTCTGGAACTCATTTCCAAAATGCGGCAATGTGTTGGTTCTGATTATCCATTAACCATTCGCATGGCCGGTAATGATTTTGTATCTGGAAGTAATACAGACATGGAAACGCCAAAAATAGCCGCTGCTTATGCAAATGCAGGTATTGATGCAATCAATGTAACTGGGGGGTGGCATGAATCCAAGATTCCTCAGCTTCCTATGGAACTTCCGAGAACAGCGTATGCGTATTTGTCATTAAATATTAAACGTCATGTTAAGGTTCCTGTGATGGCGTCAAATCGTATCAGCAGTCCTGAAGATGCTGAAAAAATTATACGTGATGGGTATGCAGATATGGTAAATCTGGGACGCGTGCTAATTGCTGATCCGTATTGGCCTAAAAAAGCGTCTATGGAACATCCTGAGTTGATACGTCCATGTGTTGCATGTTCTCAAGGCTGTTCAGATCAGGTTTTTAGTGGGAAACCAGTGTTTTGCATTGCTAATCCACAAGCTGGATTTGAAACCGAACGGAAATTATCCGTTACGCAAACACCTAAAAAAGTCATGGTGGTTGGTGCGGGGCCTGCGGGTCTTGAAGCAGCCATTACTGCCTCACAAATAGGGCATCAGGTCAGTTTGTATGAAAAACAATCCGATATTGGCGGGCAAGTCTGGCTTGCTGGTGCCCCTCCCGGTAAACAAGAACTTTGGCAATTTATCCGCTATTATCGAGCTATGCTTCATGAATTAAAAATTGAATTACATCTTAATACGCTTGTAGATGTGGAATGTATTCAACGCTTACAGCCAGAACATATCATTATTGCAGAAGGCGCTTCACCTGTTTCACCTCCAATTCAGGGTATTACCCATCCATCAATTTTATCCGCATGGCATGTATTAAAAAATAATCCGTTATTACATGGTAATGTTGCGATTATTGGCGGTGGATCAGTGGGTTTGGAAACAGCGCTGTTTGTTGCTGCCAAAGGAACGCTTTCACCAGAAAGTCTTTATTTCTTATTTTCATATGATGCAGAACCCCATGACCGTTTACAGGAACTCATGTTTCGAGGGTCATGTCGTGTTACTGTATTTGAGCTTACTCCAAAAGCTGGAAAGGATATTGGGCGATCTACCCGATGGATCATCATGCAAAAACTCGCACGCTATGGAGTTGAAATCATTACGCAGGCAAAGGTAACAACAATACAGGCTGGCGTTATATCCTATGAAACAGATGGCCAACCCTTAACAAAAACAGTGGATCATGTCATTCTTGCATCAGGTGTATCATCTGTAAAAACGATTACCAATGCAATCCAACAGTTGAACATTCCATATACCTGTATAGGAGATTGTGTACAACCATCGAATATTGGCAAAGCCATACACGATGGGTATATGGCTGCGATGAATATATAACTAAATTCGTAATTAACATATTGAGGTAGCTATGGCTTTTGAATTTCGAGAAAAAGCAGCAGTACAATCCTATTTTACCAAAGCGCATGATTTGGTCAGAAAGTCAGTACGTGAATTTGTGTCGAAGGAAATAGTTCCCTATGTGGATGATTGGGAAGAACAAGGTGAATTTCCAAAAGAACTGTATAAAAAAGCCGCGCAGGTAGGCATATTAGGAACGGGATATCCTGAAGAATATGGCGGTACAACTGGAGATATTTTTTTTCAAATCGTGGTGTCTGAAGAGTTAATGCGGTCAGGTTCTGCTGGTTTTGCAGCAGGTATTGGATCATTAAACATTGCATTGCCGCCAATTCTTGCTTTTGGAACAGCAGAACAAAAAGAACGATTCGTTAAACCTGTATTAGCTGGAGAAAAAATTGCCGCATTGGCAATTACTGAACCCAGCGGCGGATCAGATGTAGCGAATCTTCAAACAACAGCGGTTCGATCCAATGATGAGTATATTGTAAATGGAAGTAAAACGTTTATTACCAGTGGATGTCGTGCAGATCAAATTACCTGCGCAGTGCGAACAGGGCCTTCGGGTGCTCAAGGCATCAGTCTTTTGGTGATTGAATCCAGTTCTCCCGGATATGCAGTATCTAAAAAACTCAAGAAAACCGGGTGGTGGGCCTCGGATACAGCACAACTTTATTTTGACAACTGTCGAGTTCCAGTAGCCAATCTTATTGGTGAAGAAAACAAAGGCTTTTACGCGATTATGCATAATTTTCAAGCTGAACGACTTCAACTTGCCATTATGGCGAATATGACCGCTCAATTGGCTTTAGAAGAGGCTTTAAAATATGCAAAAACACGGGAGGCTTTTGGCAAGCAAATGATGGGATTTCAAGTTACCCGTCACAAACTTGTTGACATGGCAACACTTGTTGAGGTGAGCCGAGAATTTACTTACCGGGTGGCTGCAAAAATGGACGCAGGTATTAATCAGATCAAGGAAGTGTCTATGGCAAAAAATTTTGCATGCAGCGTGAGCAACCAAGTAACTTATGAAGCAGTTCAGATTTTTGGTGGATATGGGTTTATGCGCGGTTATTTGGTCGAACGGCTTTACCGAGATAATCGAGTACTTTCAATTGGCGGTGGAACTACGGAAATCATGAAAGAAATTATCTCTAAATTCTTATAACTTAGGATCACAGATGGCACGGATTTTCACATGATGATTCGTGATTCAGAAAAAATTTTGATTTGGTTTGAGATTAAGTTGAATAGGTGGGGAAAACAATCTTAAACAGTGTGTTTCCATATCATTCCATGTCTTAATATTTCGTATGGTTTTAAACATCATATGGCCATAAGTAAAATTGGCACAAAAATAATTGGCAAATCGTTTAAAATGCAGAAGAGCAATGTGCGGTTCAAAATAAAGTCGTAAAAGGTCATGATATCGGGTAACACAACGCAAATGAATGTCTTCGGGTGGGATAGAATTGTTTGTCCATGTAGAAAATATCCAAGGTTTAGCAATGGCAATTCGTCCTAAAGCTATAGCATCACACTGTGTTGTTTGAAACATGCGTTCACAATCTGCTTCATCAACTACATTTCCATTGCCAATAACCGGAATGTGTACCGATTGCTTGACTTTGGCTATATATTCCCATTTCGGTGGACGCGTGCGGCGGTCTGGTGCAACTCTAGGATGAAAAACAAGTGCATCAGCACCAGCAGATTCAAAAGATTTTGCCATCAACACTGGAAATGCGGGATCATCCTGCCAGCCTGTCCGATATTTAACAAAAATGGGTAATGACACTGCTTTTCGAACAGCAGATACAATCTGGATTGCGAGATCAGGAGATTTCAGTAAAGCCGCACCGCAATTTTTTTTACATATTGCTGCTACTGAGCACCCAAAATTCAAATCAACTCCAAAAAAACCTTCCTGTTCTACACGTTTAGCTGCGGTCGCCATGTCTTCAGGTTTTGATCCAAACAACTGGCAGACTAAATACGGAAGTTCTTCATTTCTCCAGCAAAATACCTGAGACTTAAATCGATTTTCATGTGGTACAGCTTTAGCATTACACATGCCCATAAACAATAAGCCATATCCTCCAAACTCAGATAATAAATGGCGAAAAGCAATATGTCCAATACCAGCCATGGGTGCTAAACATAAACGCTTCGATACAGTTGATGATCTAACCTGAAAGGGAACATTCATTATTCATTATTCATTGATTTGATTTAGTCTTGTTTTCCGGGAAAAAGCGATGCACGTACCCAACCGTACAAGGAATTGCCCATGAGATTTTCACGATCCAACACATCGAAATCGCGTGAAATTTTTTCTGGATTGGCGAGCCATTCACCTCGGGTAATAAAATGTTGGGTTTTATCTAATTTTTTTACAACTTTTGCGGGGTTTCCTGCAGCAATGCAGTTTTCAGGAATATCATCGATAACGACTGAGCCTGCACCAATAATGCTGTTTTTATGAATTGTAACGCCTTTCGTGACAATGACGCTATCGCCAAGCCACACATTTTCTTCCAAATAAACAGGAGCAGATTTTCCCACCGGAAA
>PDZT01000328.1 GCA_002753105.1 Deltaproteobacteria bacterium YD0425bin50
ATCGTACAGGATTCAATGTGATTGGACTATTATTTCAATGGGGTGCTACAGGAAAATTTTATAGCAGTGACCGAACTCAAAATTTTGAAAATAATATTATGGACTTACATATTCCACTGTTGTTTGTAGTTGGTGATAGAGACTATGCTGTTCCATTAACTGCTGTGCAGGAAGGTTTTGATAAAGCTGGCTCAACAGATAAAACATTAAAAGTGTTTGGGGATGAATCCTCTGGAATTCATTTCGGGCATATAGACCTGATCACAGGACAGGAAGCGCCAAAAATCACATGGCCATATATGCTTGATTGGATCAACTCAAGAATTTCTGAAAAAAACTAATACGATACGCATATGTTCAAATACTTCTTCAATGTTCCAACTGCGATTAAACAACTCTTTTATTCCCTAGCAACACGTTATATTTCTCCCATATTTTTTGCCGTGTCAAAGCCACGTTCCGGGAATGCGTTATATAATCAGATTGCGATAATTTATCACAGAAACTATCAGGTTTATCTGTATGGATTAGAAGGTCTGCATCTTTTTGATACGCATCGGTATGCACGGATTTATTCTAGTCTTGTGCGACAAAGAGTAGTACGCCCAAATGATGTGTTTGTACCTAACCCGGTTTCTGATAAAGACATTCTCCGTATTCATTCCGATGATTTTTTAAACAGTCTATCAGACCCTAAAGCGATTGCCCAGTACTTGGAAGCACCTTGGATTGAATTTTTTAACAAACAATGGCTTGAAAATCTTATTTTACCTTTTCGGTACGCTACAGGCGGAACGATTTTAGCTGCTGAATTGGCGTTAACCTATGGTTTGGCTATCAATATGGGGGGAGGATTTCATCACGCTAAACCTCAGAATGGAGAAGGGTTTTGTATTTTTGCAGATATTCCTATAGCCATTAAAAAACTTCAATCCGACGGAAAAATTCAAAAAACACTGATCGTTGATCTGGATGTTCATCAGGGAAATGGTACAGTTGTATGTTTAAGTGATGATCTGGAGTCTTTTACGTTTTCAATGCATCAGAGACATATTTACCCCACTCCAAAAGAAATCAGTGATTTTGATATTGAATTGGATGCTGGAACGGATGATACCCTTTATATGCAGTTGTTATCCGAACATCTTCCACGTTTATTTAACTTGGTGTCTCCGGATATGGTGTTTTATATTGCCGGATGCGATACACTGTTTGATGATCCCTTGGCATCGTTAGCGTTAACCCAAGAGGGTATTATCAAGCGCGACTTTATGGTATTTCAGGAATGTAAGCAACGACATATCCCATTAGTGATTACGTTAGGAGGTGGATACGGGCCGTCAGCGCCTGAAGTTCAAACACGAAGTATTCAACATATTATTGAATATATCAAACAAGAAAATATGAAAACGCCACATCTGATAGAATATAAAAATCTATAGATTTTCAGATTTTGTAGTTTCATATATAGACTTTCAGATAATTCATTTCACAAGGCTAGAGGGAGGAGATAATACATTTTAGTATATCTCCGACCGATAACGCCGTGAAATTATGTATCTAAAAGTCTATATAGATAGATTATTTTTTGTGTTTCACAATCATAACTCATAACAATAATGGAGGTAATACATGAACAAACGATGTTTATTTGTATTGATGGTGATCATCTTTATTTCAAGTACCTATGCATTTGCTGGACACGGTAATTCAGCTCATTCCAAAACTTCAATAACAGATGGAGATTCAATTATTCTGTCAGGAACAATTCTTGATAGCCACTCAGAACCAATCAAAGAAGCTCATATTCAAATTTATATCAATAATCAGCATGTATATGAAAGTGAAACAGGTCCTTCAGGAAAATATGTTGCTGATTTTCAGTATCCAAAAGATCAAATCAAATCTGCTCAGATTCGTATAGATGTACAGAAAGCAAGCTTTAAAACACAGTCCATTATGCTTCAAGGTAACGATTTAGCATCAAAAAATAATCGTTATTACCATGTAGAGCATATCACCATGCAAAGGCATTTAGGACCGGCATTTTGGATTTCCACACTTGTTTTTATTATTATTTATGCGTTGATTACCTTTGAACTGCTTCACAGAACGCTTGCGGCTATGCTTGGTGCTGGTCTGATGCTGCTGATTTCTTATACCATTGGAACTATCAATCCTGAATTCCGCATTTTTTCATATGAAGCCGCAATGCATTCCATTGATATGAATGTTATATTCCTACTCATGGGCATGATGATTATTGTTGGAGTTTTAAAAAATACCGGCGTATTTCAGTGGTGTGCGTATATATCTTATAAACTTGCCAAGGGGAATGTATTTCTTCTGGCTATTTATTTAATGATATTTACTGCAGTGACTTCAGCATTTTTAGACAATGTTACGACTATGCTTTTGTTGTCAGGTGTTGCCATTGAAATTTGTGTTTCCTTATCGCTTAATCCTCTCGTTTTACTGATTCCATTAGTTTTAGCTTCAAATATTGGCGGGACATCTACGCTCATTGGAGATCCGCCAAACATTATGATTGGTTCATATGCAGGTCTTACCTTTATGGATTTTGTAATTGCGTTAGTCTGGGTATGTATTTTGTCTATGGTAGCGCTTATTTTTTACTCCAAACTCGTGTGGGGAAAAGCCTATTCATCAGCTAAAGTCCAAAAAATAGATGAATACATTCAGGAACTTAAAGAAAAATATCAGATTACCGATGTCACCTTATTAACATATGGTGGAATTATTTTAGGTTTTGTTATTCTGTTGTTTTTGAGTCATGGATTCTGGCATATGGAAGTGAGTATTGCTGCTATGACAGGTGCGGCTGTATTGCTAATTGTAGCTGTTGTCACCAAAAAAGTTGATTTATTGCATTTGATTGAAAAAGATATTGAATGGATGACGCTTCTTTTCTTTATCTTTTTGTTTATTGTCGTTGGTGCTGTTGAAACGACAGGGCTGTTAAGTTGGATTGCTGATCAAATTCTAACCTTATCTCAAGGCAATTTTGTCATTGCGTGTAGTTTAATATTATGGGTATCTGCAATTCTGTCTGCATTTGTCGATAATATCCCATTTACAGCAACCATGCTCCCTATTGTTGCATATCTGACTGCAGCGATTCCCGGATCAGAAAATACCCTCTGGTGGTCACTTGCACTGGGTGCATGTTTTGGCGGCAATGGAACTATGATTGGCGCTTCAGCAAACGTTGTAACTGTTGGGATTGCCGAATCAAAAGGATATAAAATAAGTTTTATTGGTTTTTTAAAGGTCGCGTTTCCCTATATGATTATTAGTGTTGCCATTGCTCATGCGTGGTTGCTTATATTCAGACCGTAGGTTTTGTGTTGTTTCGTTCGATCGTTCCCACGCTCCAGCGTGGGAACGAGCCTCTGAACCGACAAGATTGAATTACACACCCAGGCCAATATAACGCTTGACATATGGTTTATATTCCATTAAAAATTTTTTAAAGATGCGCCCGTTGCCCAGTGGATAAGGCGTCAGCCTCCGGAGCTGAAGATCGCTGGTTCGATTCCAGTCGGGCGTATATAATAAAAGCCAAAATCATCACTGGTAAATTATCTTTGTATATCATATCAATTTATCACTCCTAATTTCATATGATAACTTTTATATAGGTTATTCAAAATAATCATAAAATGCTAGTAAAAAAATTGTATTTAGATAAGTTAGATTCAGAACCCCTTCGGATTTGTCTTCTCAGCTATCGCAGCAATCCTAAATGTGGTGGTCAAGGTGTCTATATTAAAAATTTAAGTCGTTCCTTAAAAGACCTTGGCCATTATGTGGAAGTAATTTCAGGTCCGCCTTTACCCAATATTGATGCCGATATTCCACTCACAGAACTCAAATCGTTAGACCTGTATAACCCCAATAATTTATTTAGAACTCCTGATCTTTACGAACTCATGGATTTAGTTAATTTCATTGAGTGGGTCGGCGTCAGTACTATGGGATTCCCAGAACCCTATACGTTTGGTATTCGAGCATTTCGTTATCTCAGAAAACGGTTGCATCATTTTGATATTGTGCATGATAATCAGTGTCTGTCTTATGGTATTCAATCACTGAGCAACTATATTCCCACCATTGCAACCATTCATCATCCAATTACAATGGATCGCCAAATTGATATTCGCAGTGTCCGATCTTTATGGAAAAAATTCAAATGGGTACGATGGTATTCATTTATTGGTATGCAAAAACATGTCGCCCGAAAATTACATGGACTCATCACTGTATCCGAAGCATCAAAACAGGATATATCCAGAGAATTTAAGATAGCCTCTGATAAACTTCATGTAGTACCAAATGGCATTACCACAGAGCTGTTTTACCCCATTCCAGAAATAAAACGGCAACCCGGTCGAATTATTGTTACCAATAGTGCTGTTACCCCTTTAAAAGGCCTTTACTATCTCTTACAGGCGATAGCAACTATTGCAAAATTAAGGCATATCCATCTTATTGTTGTGGGAACGCTTAAAAAGGATAGCGGTATTGATCGATTGATCAAGCAACTGCATATTGGGAAATATGTAACTTTTACAGGATATATCTCGCATGAAGAATATGTTCGTCAATATGCACTTGCCAGCATCGCAGTTGTACCTTCAGTATATGAAGGATTTGGGCTGCCGGTTGGTGAAGCAAT